>JAXITH010000049.1:0-5884 GCA_034680185.1 Candidatus Planktophila sp. | reverse complement strand
TATACCTAAACTAGGTCTCAGTACGGCAGCCATATTCCCCCATATCCGTGGCGCCTAAAGGTCTCGCAAGAGAAGGAACGAAGGAGTTCGTGTGATTCGTTTTGAGAATGTGACGAAGCTATATGCAGGTAACGATAAGCCGGCGCTGGATACCGTAAGCCTAGAAATTGTTAAGGGAGAGTTCGTCTTCCTCGTTGGTCTTTCTGGTTCAGGTAAATCAACCTTCCTTCGTTTGATCCTTCGCGAAGAGCGTCCTACACAGGGAGTTATCCATGTTGCTGGAAAAGATTTAGGTCAGCTTCCAAATCACAAGATTCCTGATCTTCGCCGCCAAGTTGGAACCGTCTTCCAAGATTTCCGTTTGCTTCAAAATAAGACAATCTCTGAAAACGTTGCTTTCACATTGCACGTACTTGGTTACTCCAAGAAAGAGATTGCTCGCGAAGTTCCAGAAGTTCTCGAACTAGTTGGTCTTGAAGATAAGGCAGATCGCATGCCGAATGAGATTTCAGGTGGAGAACAACAGCGTGTGGCAATTGCTCGCGCATATGTCAGTCGCCCGGCAATCATCATCGCTGACGAGCCAACCGGAAACCTTGACCCAGCAACATCTGTTGGCATCATGAAGTTGCTTGATCGCATTAACCGCGAAGGAACCACAGTCTTGATGGCTACCCACGATGCTGGCATCGTGGATCAGATGCGCAAGCGCGTAATTGAATTAGATGGTGGCCACGTTATTCGTGACCAGGTTCGTGGCGTCTACGGATACACGGGATAGGCTAAAGACATGCGCGCAGGATTCTTATTAAGCGAAGTCCGGATTGGGCTACGCCGTAACCTAACAATGACTTTTGCGGTCATCGTTACAACTGCGATCTCACTTTCTCTTCTCGGTATTGGCTTGCTATCGAACGCTCAAGTTAATGCGATGAAAGATTATTGGTATGACAAGATCGAAGTATCTGTTTACCTCTGCGGATCATTATCTGAATCAGCGAGCTGTTCTGGTGGAGTAATTACTCCTGAACAACGTATGGCGATTAAGACAGATCTGGACGCGCTTCCTGTTGTTCAAAGCGTTTTCTACGAATCACAATCAGAGGCTTACACACGTTTCCAAGAACGCTTTAAAGATTCCGCGATCGCGCAGAATGTAACTGCAGATCAATTGCCAGAGTCATTCCGCGTTAAATTGAAGGATCCAACACAGTTCGCCGTTGTTGTTAGCGCATTTTCAGGTCGACCTGGCGTGGATGTTGTGCAAGATCAGCGCAGTATTTTGGAGAAGTTCTTCCAGTTGCTCAACGTGCTCCGCAACGGTGCTCTTCTAGTTGGTCTCTTCTCCGTTTTAACTGCAGGACTGTTGATTTCAAATACCTTGCGAATTGCAGCATTTAACCGTCGCCGCGAAACCGGTGTTATGAAGCTGGTTGGCGCATCGTCTTGGTCAATTCAATTGCCATTCTTGCTTGAAGGTATCTTCTCGGCGCTTATCGGTTGGGTCTTTGCTACTGGCTTGCTTGCTGGGTTAAAGAGCGTGATTGATTCAAAGGTCGCGCCTCTTCTTACCTTCACTAACTTCTTCGGTTGGAACGAAGTCTGGATCGCTTCCGCTTGGTTGCTTCTAGCTGGATTCACCGTTTCTACTATCGCCTCACTTATTACGCTCCGCCGTTACCTCAAGGTTTAAGCGGTAACTGCCGTGGTGAAAGAAGTTGGCCGCAAGCTCATCGCGCAGAATAAGAAAGCGCGTCATGACTATTCAATCGAAGATGTCTATGAATGCGGCATTGTCCTAACTGGCACTGAAGTTAAATCACTTCGCGCAGGGCGTGCTTCCCTTATCGATGGATATGCCACAGTCGAAAATGGCGAACTCTGGTTAGCCGGCGTTCATATCCCGGAATACACCCAAGGAACTTGGACAAATCATGAAGTACGCCGCAAGCGAAAGTTGCTGGTACACCTGCAAGAGATTAAGAAACTTCATCTAAAGATTAAAGAAGGTGGAGTAACTCTTATTCCGCTGCAGCTTTACTTTAATAACGGCAAAGCGAAGATCGAGATCGCTGTTGCCCGTGGAAAGAAAGCGCACGATAAGCGTGATTCACTAATGGAGCGCCAAGCAAGTCGCGAAGTCGAACGAGAGATATCTCGTCGTCGATCAGGAAAAGATCAGTAAGTAATTGTCTCTACGAATTGAAACCGATCGGCTGATTCTGCGGCCGATGCAGATGGATGATGTTGATGATCTGCTGCAATATCAATCTAATCCCGAGATTGTTCGCTATATCCCTTGGCCACCAAGAACTCTGGAACAAGTTAAAAAAGCAGCAGAAGAAACTATTGCCACAGGAAAGTTTGATTTAAAAGAAGATAACGATTTCATCGTTCTCGTCTGGGAGCTGAAGAGCACAGGCCAAGTTATTGGCCAATCAAATATGGGGCTTTTATCAAAGGTAAATAAAGCATCAAATATTGGTTGGGTAACTCATCAAGATTTCCATCGTCAGGGTTATGCCTTTGAAGCTACGAAAGCACTTCTAGGCTATGCATTTAAAAACTTTGATCTACATCGTGTAATCGCAGATATAGATTCACGTGTTCCAGAATCTGCATCGCTTGCTGAAAAGTTAGGTATGCGTCGCGAAGCAACTTATCTTGATGGAGAGTTCTTTAAGGGCGAATGGTGCGACATGTGGCTTTATGCGATTTTAAAGAGAGAATTTCAGGCTTAGTTCTCACGCTTAAAAACCATTATTAAATGGGGAATTTCTCACTTGTCGTTGGCGTTCCGTACAATAAGAACACAACTAAATAGTGGAAATAGCTTTCCACACCCATGGGGGTGAACGGTCTCGACTTCGGTTGTTGAGTCAGGGGAAGCGGGCCGAGGAAGCCAGGATGATCTCGTTAACCAATAACCTGTGCAAAAAATAATCGTCAGTACAACTGCCGATGATTTCACTCTTGCTGCCTAAGCAAGCTCTGTAATCCGTTAGCCCAGACTCGCCTTCGATCTGGGATCTAGCGCCGATAGAAGGCTCTTCACGGTAGTGGCGTTGCGAACACCACCGGAGAACAGTTTCGCAAATGAGTTTGTCGAATACTTGTGTGCAAGAGATTCGGAACTGAGAAAACGATAGTCACACTACGCCCGTAGAAGCCCTGTTTTAATTCCGAAGGACCCGGGTTCGATTCCCGGCACCTCCACCATTTCACTTCTCTCTAAAGTACTCGCGCTTCAAGACAAATAAGTTGAGTGCGATTGCGCCTATGGCCATAATTTTTGTTCCTACAGGTATTTCAGTAAAAACAAAGATGGTCGATATTGCAATGCCCGCTGGCGAGAGTATGGAGACCAGTACGCGCCTAAATATCCAAAGCGCTGTTCTTCTTCTGGAGAAGTCCCAAACCGCTTTAGTCGTTAACAAGTAGCCGACAGGGCCAGTGAAAACGACGATACTCAACAAGATAAGTACGAGCATCGCTAGTGATTCCATTTATTTAGTCTAACCTCACCCAGCTTTGATTAAGCGCTGAGAACATAACCATATCTATTTGATCGCCACTTGGACGGGTTACTCGTTGTCGCAAAACACCTTCGCGCTGGTATCCCGCTGAATCTAAGAGCTTTTGAGAAGCAACGTTTTCGATATCAACTGCCGCTTCAATGCGTTGGAAACCTAAAGTATCGAAGCCATATCCAGTAATCATCTTTGTCGCTATCTTTGCAATTCCATTACCGCGCATTGCTGCGTCCATCCAGTAACCAATCTCAGCGCGATGGTTATCGATACTTATCGTGTGTAGAGAGATAACACCGGCAAACGCTTTCTCATCGCCCACACCAAATTCAATGACAAAAGGAATTTCGCGTTGCAGCTCCATGGATGCCGGAACGCGTTGCACATAATCCAGGGCGTGCGAGAGTGTGTATGTAGCAGGAACAGTAGTAAATCTTGGAATGAGTGGGTCTTGGCAGGCTAGATAAATCGCATTCACATCACCATCGGACGGTGGGCGCAGGGTAAATCTGCCGTATTGCAGAGAAGGTATTTCACTTGGCCACCAGATCACTACTTAAGTATGGACCAGATAAATAGAAAGTAGCGCTTAGATTGCTTCACCGATCGGACGAGCTGGGGTCAGATAGATTTTTCCAAGCGGTGATGTCCAAGTGCAAGAACCATCTTCACGACTCTCCACCTTCCAGCCATCGTGAGTTTTAAGTCTGTGGTGTCTTCGACATAAGGCACCTAAATTATCTGGAGATGTGTGCCCACCGGTTTCCCAACTTTGAGCGTGATCGATATCCGAGAGCGCAGCCGATCTTCGACAACCTGGGAAGCGACAAGTTCGATCACGTGCAATTAAGAAATCAATCAGAGCTTGAGGTGGTTCATAACTCTGCCTTCCATAATCCAATAAATTTCCAGTCTGCGGATCGGTGATAAATCGCTTCCACTTTCCATCAGCCGCCAACTCTCGCGCAACGGATGCAGGAATCGCACCGTAACCAGCTAGTTGCCCTGGGTTCTCGGCGAGACCCAAAAGAGTCGGAAGATCGATCGTCACATTCACAGAGATCGGACGGCGATGTGGCGTAACGATGTCTGAAGATGTAGCGAGGTATGCACTTGCGATTGCAGTTAGAGCATCTGCGCGCCTCATATCCGCACTTCTAGTGTCAATTTCAGTGTGACCCTCTGTGTTAGTAGCGCGAATAAAGCTCTCTATCGAATTCATAACAATTTGTGCATCAGCGGCAGGAAGTATTGCCACGATTGTTGAGATGCCATCGGCTTCCGTATAGCAACTAACTTTACGAGTATCGCGCGCACGGGCAACGCTCTCTTCGAAACTTTCCGGAGCAAGTAGAGCAATTGAAGTGCGAACCTGATTTGCCACTTGCCCAGGTGTGTGAAATTCAGCGTGGGCAATTGCACGTTCTTCGATTTCAAAAATTGCAGATTCAGGAAGCCCATCTCGAATTGCAGCTGCTGTCTCTTTGGCAATAACTGTTGCATGAGCTGGTGAAATTTCACCGGTCGCTAAAGCAGAACAGGTATTTGGAAGATGGTTAACGAGAGTGCGTGCTACATCTATTCGAGATTGTGCGGTGGTTGGGGCAAGGCGCAGCGCAGTTGAAACATCTTCGCGCTCAGCATCATCGACCCCAAAGAATGGATCGGTTCCATTTGGCTTACTGGAATCACATCCTGCAACGGCAACAATCGCCCGCTGCATTAACGCTTGCAACCATCCGGTCTGGCGTTCTAAGGCAGTTAAGTAATCGATCCGATCTGATGGTGTTAGCTCTTGCGGATTAATTGCAACAAGGGCAGAAAGTGTGGCGATACCTGGCATCGCTTTAAGTAGATCAACAATCGAAGGGGTCAAGGCGCATTCATCTGGATCATTTATGCGGAACGCCGTTGTCATGGGCGAGATATTGCAGTGGCCGGCTGACATAAGTGTGGCTGATAGAGCCTTTATCCACACCAATGGAGAAATTACTTTAAGTTGCAGGTAGTTGAAAGTTCAACTAAAGTTGGGCTTACGAAAAAGGAGTAAAAATGCCTGCAGTTACCGTCAGTGACATCACCGTTCTACCTCGCGTTAGCGATGCGCCGAATTCTCGCGCTCGTCGCGTAAAGAGCATCACGACCGCTCCACAAGGTTATGAAGGTGAAGGCTTTCCGGTTCGTCGCGCATTTGCTGGCGTTGATTTAGCAGAACTCGATCCATTTATTCACCTCGATCAAATGGGTGAAGTTGAATATGCACCAGGTGAACCAAAGGGAACTCCTTGGCATCCACACCGTGGTTTTGAAACTGTTACATACATTATTGATGGAATCTTTGATCACAAAGATAG
>JAXITH010000048.1:0-5906 GCA_034680185.1 Candidatus Planktophila sp. | reverse complement strand
CGATTGTGTAATCATTGTAAAGCTGTACGGCAAAGGTTTCTGATTTAGAAACTCGTTTGAGAAGTACTCTCCCGATCCTTTCATTCTTTCGAATGTGCGTTAAGTATCTCCGAAGTTAAAAAAACTTGCAACCCCTAGGCCTTTTTATGCGAGAAGTTCGGGCGTTTCTCATAAACTTAACGGCGTTATGGAAAAACCAACAATAATTCTTGCAACAAGTAACGGCGTCGGCATGGGGCATTTAGCGCGCGCATCGGCGATTGCATATTCTTTAAAAGAGATTGCAAATCCAATTATTGTTTCTATGGCGGGTGGAATCGCAGAAGTTCCTGACTTTATGGGAATCCGTTGCGAATATATTCCGGGCAAAGATCGCATGTGGATGTCTCGCGATAAATGGGATTCTTATCTGCGCGATCGCTTGTTAGCGCTTGTTGATGAAACCGGTGCGCGAGTTCTATCTTTTGATGGAGTTGTTCCATATCCAGGTGTTATTGCTGCAAAATTTGGCCATCCAAAACTTTCTTTAGTTTGGGTACGCCGCGGACTTTGGCAGAAGAAACCACAGAGATTTGTTTTAGGTTTGCAATCAAAGATGATGGATCACATCGTTGAACCAGGAGATATTGCACGCGCTTATGACTTCGGTCCAACTGCGCAACGAAAAGATGCCACGTTAACTTCACCTGTTTCACTCTTTGATGAGAGCATCGCTTTCAGCCGCGATGAAGCTCGAAAGATCATGGGGTTAGATCTCAATCGCCCAGCGGTATTGGTTCAACTCGGTACCGGTGAAAGCGATGTCAACGAGAAGATGACTGCAGCGCTTTCGGGCTTGCTTGGCTGGAAAGATCTACAGGTAATCCTGACCAAGCAACCTTTAGATAAAAATGGAAAGTCATTGGCTCCGGAAGGGCTAGACATCCGCGTTGTCAGGTACTTCCCGCTTGCCAAGGTCCTGCATGCATTTGATGCCAGCGTCTGTGCAACTGGATACAACGGTGTGCACGAGCTGCTTCCAGCAGAAGTTCCAACAGTCTTTGTTTCAAATAGTCGCGGCACCGACGATCAAGATGCGCGCGCAAAGTGGTGCCACGACTTTGGCTTTGCACTCCGCGCGGATCAAGCCGATCTAGCCGATATCACCGCCAAGGTTCGCCAACTGCAGGATCCAGAAGTCCGAGCGCGCTTATCTGCAAAATGTAAAGAACTTCCGGATACAACGGGAGGCGCAGAAATTGCCAAGATTCTTTACGAATTAGCAACGGCAAAAGAGCCGGTTCGACCATCGCGAATCACATTTATTCGACTTAATATTCAAGAGCATTTAAATAGAGGTCTACGCCATGTCGCTTATCTTGGTTTGCGCAGACTGGCACTTGTTTATCGTAAATTGCGGCCACATCTGGTTGTGCAAGTAACTCGTGAAGAACCGCCAATTTGGGGCGATCAGATGACTGCAAAGGAACTTCACCCGCTGATCAAAGGCGATAAACGTTTTGAACATTTAATTACAGGCGCATCTGAAAACTATAAGAAGCGACGCGCGGAAATCGCCGAATCTGCTTACGGCCAAAAGGTTGAGGTGTTACGGAAAAAATGAGAATCAGAACTTGGTTTAAGAAAACGCCAATCGGTCGATTGGTTTGGCGCGTGTTGATTGGTTTTGTTGGCGGATTAATTACCGTGGTTGGTGCAATCGCACTTGTAGGACCTGGACCTGGAATTCTCATTGTTCTTGCTGGTCTTGGCATATTGGCTTCTGAATTTGCGTGGGCTGCACGAGTAATGGTTCACACCAGAACATATGCGCAAAAGGCCGCTGATAAAGCCGGTATTCCAAAATGGGCACAGTTTGCGCTAATCGCGTTAGCTGCAGTTATTTCAATCATCGCAATTCTTTATTTCTATTCAACAGGCAAACTCTAAAAGAACAGCTAGAACTGCGAACGGATTTCCCAAAGATCTTTAAAGACTGGGTTAAATAAAGTACTTGCAAGGTATTTAACTCCATCAGAACCGCCAGTGCCGGCTTTCTGTCCGATTGTTCGTTCGACCATCTTTACATGGCGATAACGCCATTCTTGCAAACCTTCATCGATATCAACTAAGCGCTCACACACCATCGCTGATTCAGGATCGTTGCGATGAACCTCAAGCAGCGCTTCAAGTACGCGCGGATCTGATTGATAATGGGTGCTCTTGTCTCGATCCAAAATATCTGTAGGAATTTTATGGCCACGTTTAGCAAGGTAGGCAAGAGTTGAATCCCAAATTGAATGACGAGATGAAATTTCGCGGATCTCTTCTTGCACATCTAAAGGTAGATGCGAAGCCATCTTTGAATCTCTACGTCCAAGGAGCGCTTCGACCATTCTAAATTGTGCAGATTGGAATCCGCTTGATGAAGATAGGTATCCGCGGAAAGCGTTGAACTGTAGCGGAGTCATCGTCTCCAAAATATCTACCTGCGTAACGCAGACCTTCAAAATTGTGCGGATACGACCAAGAATTGCAAGTGATCGATGGGTATCGCCTGCCTGCAGTGAGATAGATGCAGCGTTAAATTCATGAATAAGTTGCTTAAACCAGAGTTCGTAACTCTGATGAATGATGATGAAGAGCATCTCATCATGCTCAGGACCATCCGACTGGGCAGTTTTTGATAGCGGCTTTTGCAGTTTTAAAAGCTCATCAACTGCAAGGTATGAGGTGTAGGTAAGCGCTGAATCGAAATCTTGATCGCTCATGTAACACGTGAATCTGTGGTCTTGATCTTCTCGTACTGTCTTGATGCAACGAGATCTCTGATTCGCGCAAAACCATCCCAAACTTCAACGTACGAAGTTGGCAGAGGTGCAATCGCTAAGCGAATTGAATCCGGAGTGCGGTAATCAGGAATTACATCTGCAAATTCGCGCAATGCAACACATATTCTTGCTGCATCTGGATGACCTAATGAGATATGTCCACCTCGCTCTTGTGGATCACGTGAAGTAAGCAAGGTGAATCCGAGATCTGCCAACCACGCGTCGTAGAGCTGAATCATCATCTCGGTGCCGATCGCTGCTTTCTCAGAGATAGCGCCGATGCCTGCTTCTTCAATCATCGTGAATGCGCTCTTAATACAACGTAAACCAATTAGCGATGGGCTGGCAATTTGAAAGCCGCGAATACCTTCAGCTTTTTCAAATACTGGTCCCATTGCAAATTGATCGCCTTGTGAGAACCAACCTTGAATTGGAACCTGCAGCTCGGCCTGTACTTTCTTATTTACATATAGCCAAGCTGGCGAACCAGGGCCAGAGTTTCCATATTTATATGTGCAACCAACGGCGATGTCGACACCGTTCTTATCGAAATCCATCTCGATTGCACCAACTGCATGGCTGGCATCCCACAACATGAAAGCGCCGTATTTACGGACTAGATCAGTTAAAGATTTGATGTCATTGCGTGCACCAGAGCGGTATTGGATTACCTCAAGCGTTACGAGAGCAACATCATCACTTAAGTAAGGTTCGAGAATTTCTGCAGTGATTCGTTCGTTCTCAGCTTTTCCTGGAGTTTCGTTATCAATAATTACTAAATTCAAGCCAAGTTGTTTTGCTATTCCATCAAGGATGTAGCGATCTGTCGGAAAGTTGGCTGCATCGGTGATGATGGTTTTACGACCAGGACGTGCATTGATTGCCGCCAGGGCCAATTGATAGAAATTAACTGAAGTTGTATCGCATGCTAAAACTTGTCCCGCTGCTGCACCTAGAGTCGCACGCCCGATGAGATCACCGGTTGGCTGTGCCTCATCAACCCAGTGCCCCCAACCAGTTACTACTTCTGGGCCCCACTCATCCTTCATGAAGGAATTGACTGCCTCTATTGTGGAAAGCGGTAAGCGACCGAGTGAATTGCCATCCAAGTAACAGATATTTGGATCACTAATTACAAATTGTGAGCGGAAACGAGCAAGAGGGTCGCGCGCATCGAGATCAAGAGCAAATTGGCGGTCGGTAGCGTTCATAGTTGAAAGGTACGCTCTCCCATCGTGGCGCGCAATCTTGTAAATATCGAAGAGGTCTCCAAGGCCTTTGATATTAGAGCGCTGCTAGAAAGCGTTTCACTCGGAGTTTCAGAGGGTGATCGCATTGGAATTGTTGGCCGTAACGGTTCTGGAAAAAGCACACTGATGAAGGTAATTGCAGCTGTTGAACAACCAGATAAGGGCCGCGTTACAAAAGCCAATAGCGTAAAGATTGGTTTGCTTTCACAAGTAGATAAAGCTGATCCAAATTCAACTGTTGGAGACGTCGTAATCGGCGATAAAGCAAAACACGAATGGGCCAGTGACTCCGGAATCCGCGAAGTCTTTACCGGGCTCTTTGGCGGATTTGATGATCATCTATTTGAAAGAAAGTTTGTAACCTTATCTGGTGGAGAAAAACGCCGCGTTGGCTTAGCCAAGTTATTAATTGATGACCTTGATTTAATTCTGCTAGATGAACCAACTAACCATTTAGATGTTGAAGGCGTTGCCTGGTTGGCTGACCACTTAAACCGTCGAAAAAATTTAGCAGTATTGGTTATTACTCACGATCGTTGGTTCTTGGATGCCGTAACCGATCGCACCTGGGAAGTTGTTGGTGGCAAAGTCGAAGAGTATGACGGTGGCTATTCCGCTTTTGTTTTGGCAAAAGCAGAGCGCGCACGTCAAGCAAGTGCCATGGATGCGCGCCGCAATAACTTAATCCGCAAAGAGTTGGCGTGGTTGCGTCGCGGCGCACCAGCTAGAACTACAAAACCAAAATTTAGAGTAGATGCTGCAAACGTTCTGATTGCCGAAGAACCTGCCCCACGCGATCAAGGCGAGTTATTGAAATTTGCCCGAAACCGCTTGGGAAATACCGTTTATGAAGCGCACCATCTTCAGATTCGCGCTGGTGAAAAAGAGTTGATCGACGACATGTATTGGAACGTTGGCCCAGGCGATCGCATTGGAATTGTTGGCGTAAATGGCGCAGGTAAAACAACTTTAATGCGCACCTTGGCTGGGCAGGTTCCACCGCATGCTGGAAAACTTGTTACGGGCGTGACTGTAAAAGCAGCATTTCTTACTCAGCATCTTGATGAGTTAAATCCAACTTGGCGCGTATTGGAAGCGGTAGAAAAGGTCGCCGCACATATTGAGCTAGGCAATGGAAAATCGCTATCAGCATCTCAGCTATGTGAACGCTTAGGATTTGATAAAGATTCTCAATGGACACCTGTAGGAGATCTATCCGGTGGCGAAAAGCGTCGCTTGCAACTGACTCGCTTATTAATGGATTCACCGAATGTTTTGTTACTTGATGAACCCACCAACGACTTTGATATTGAAACGCTAACTGAGTTAGAGGATCTATTGGATAGCTATGGCGGAACGTTGATTGTGATCTCGCACGATCGCTATTTCTTAGAGCGAGTCTGCGATCGCTTCGTTGGCCTGCTCGGAGATAAGGCGCTGCGTGATCTGCCGCGCGGAGTTGATCAATACCTAGAACAACGTGCGCAATCTATTCAAAAACCGGTTGACGCAACAAAAGGAAAATCTCAATCTTCTGCTGCCGAGCAAAGACAGATCAAAAAGGATCTGGTCCGAGTTGAAAGGCAGATTCAAAAAGCGAAAGAGAAGATTGCCGAATTAGAAATTGCACAGGAAGGTGCAGCGTTTGATCCGGAAGAGTTAACGCGAATTAGCGCTGACCTTGAAACTCAGCACGCAGAATTAAACACCCGCGAAGAAGAATGGCTAGAAATCACTGTTCAACTAGAGCCGTGAGTTAAAATAAGGCCATGAGCAGAATTTCACATGGCATTGAAGTAGTCCTATTCCGCAGTCGTTTCCTACTTGCCCCGCTTTACCTTGGGCT
>JAXITH010000047.1:0-6055 GCA_034680185.1 Candidatus Planktophila sp. | reverse complement strand
TCTGCATCTTTGGAGTCAACGATCGCAACGATCTTTCCACCCGACATAACCGCGATGCGGTCTGAGAGCGAGAGAATTTCATCGAGTTCGGCAGATACCAAAAGTACGCCAGCGCCGTTATCGCGCGCTGAAATTAACTGATTATGGATAAATTCGATTGAACCAACATCCACACCACGAGTTGGCTGGGCAGCAATAAGAACTGGGAGTTCCTCACTTAGCTCACGCGCAACGACAACTTTCTGCTTATTTCCACCAGAGAGTGATCCTGCGGTGTTAAATGCAGATGGCGTACGGATATCAAATTTCTCAACCAGGGCATGTGCGTTCTTAGCGACTTCACCTAAGTTGCGCACCCAGCCCTTTGCAAAAGGCTCTTGATCAAATTGATTTAGCACCAAGTTATCGGCGATTGAGTAATTTGAAACCAAGCCATGCTTTTCACGATCTTCTGGGATATGTGAAATACCTGCTTCATGAACTGCGTGTGGCGCCATATCTTTGGCAGCAACGCCATTGATTAGCACTTCACCTGATTCGCGATGGCGCATGCCACAGATCGCTTCAACAAGTTCGCGCTGGCCGTTACCTTCAACGCCGGCAACGCCGAGGATTTCTCCCTTATGAAGTGATAAGTCGACGCCCTTTACAGACATAATCTTGCGATCGTCTTGAACTTGTAAGCCCTTAACTTCCAGGACAACGGCGCCAGGTTTTGCGGCGGTGCGATTTACCTGGAGTACAACTGAGCGTCCCACCATCATCTGGGCAAGCCCTGCTTCATCAGTCTCTTTAGGTGAAGTTGTTCCGACTAGCTTGCCACCGCGCAATACGACGACGCGATCAGCAACTGCCATAACTTCGTGGAGTTTGTGAGTAATCAAGACGACACCCACACCTGATTTTGCGAGATTGCGAATAACTTCAAGGAGCTCATCGATCTCTTGTGGTGTAAGCACTGCTGTTGGCTCATCAAGAATCAGTAGCTTTACATCTTTACGTAGCGCCTTGAGGATTTCTACGCGTTGCTGCATGCCTACTGGAAGATCTTCGATAACTGCATCTGGATCTACTTCCAGGCCATAGCGCTTAGAGAGTTCGATGATCTCGTTGCGGGCAGATTTCTGATTGATAAAGATGCCGCGCTTTGGTTCATCGCCCAAGATCAAGTTTTCGGCAACAGTCATAACCGGCACCAACTGGAAGTGCTGGTGAACCATTCCGACGCCGCGCGCAATAACTCCAGCGGTATCTCCGAAGACGATTGGTGTTCCGCCAATTTTGATCTCGCCGGAATCGGGTTTGATCAAACCGAATACCGCTTTAAGTAGCGTTGATTTGCCCGCACCGTTTTCACCGAGGAGTGCAACAACTTCGCCAGCGTTAACTGTTAACGAAACATTGTCGTTTGCAACAACGCCTGGGTAGCGCTTGGTAACGCCGTTAACTTCTAGAAGAGCGCTCATTATGCTTGTCCCTTCTCATACGGTTGTCCTTCTGCAGCAGGAGGACGCACCTTGCCCGCTGAAATCGTTAAGACAACGATCGTTAAAATATATGGAAGCGCTGCAGTAAATTGCGAAGGAATATTTACTACTTGATCGATCATCAACTGGCTGGCGTAAGCCTGAGTTAGCCCGAAGAAGAGCGCTGCTGCAAGTGCGCCAAGTGGATTCCAGCGACCGAAGATCATCAAGGCAAGTGCGGTAAAGCCTTTGCCGGCGATAAAGCCGCGTTCGAATGAACCAACTAGTTCAAGTGCCAGGTAAGCACCAGCAAGTGCACCTATTGCACCTGCGATCGTCACATTGATGTAGCGCAGTCGAGCTACTGAAACACCTGCGGTGTCAGCGCTAGATGGATGTTCTCCAACTGCGCGAGAGCGCAAGCCCCATGGCGTGTGATAAATACCGACATATAAAACAAGAATTACCGCAAGACCTAAGAAGGTTAGTGCGCCGTGGATAAAGAGAACTGGTCCAAAGAATGGAATCTTGGAAAGTACTGGAACTTCAAATGATTGGAAGACCGATGGAATTGTCTTTCCTTGTACATAAAGGAATGAGGTAAGACCGGTAGCCAAGATATTGATAATCGTTCCGGCGATTATCTGATCCATTCGCCATGAAACTGCCATCAACGCCAAGATGAACCCCATGAGCGCTCCAACAAATAGCGCCGCAACCAACCCAATAACAATGTTCTGGGTGAGATAAGAAACGAAGAAGGCGACGAAAGCTGAGATAAGCATCGTTCCTTCGATACCGATATTTACGATACCTGTGCGTTCGCACATGATTCCGACCATTGCAGCAAGAGCAAGGGGGAGTGCGAATGCAGTACCGGTGGCGTAAACCGAAGTAGTCACATCGGCATCACGTGAGTAAAAGAAGGCGGTCGCAAGGAGCGCGATGAGTATGTAGCTATTGCGTTTGGTGAAGTACTTCATTATTAGTTCCCCCATCCGCTGGTCATAGATTTGTTGGAACTATTTTTAAAGAATCGTGAAATAAGTGGCGCAGTTACAAGTAGCAGAATTAACGCCATCAAGAGATCAACTAGTTCGGGGGCAACGCCTGCATCGAACTGCATATTGGCAGCTCCTGCGCGCATTCCGCCGATCAGGATGGCTCCGGGAATAATTCCGATTGGGTGTACGCGACCAAGAAGTGCGATCGTGATTCCGTCGAAACCAAGGCCTAAGTTAAATGCTGGCGCATAGCGGTAAGTGATACCTAAAGTTTCGACTGCACCACCCAACCCGGCGATCGCTCCAGAGACGATCATCGCTGAGATGACAGTGCGCTTTACAGAGATGCCGGCATACCAAGCAGCGTGGCGATTGCGACCAACGGTTTCGATACGGAAGCCACTTGTTGTACGCCCAAGTACCCACCAGATAAATATGCCAAGCGCGACTGCGATAAAGAAACCGAGAGGCAAGTTGGCGAAAGTTGGCATCTTTGCGCTCGGCAAGATTTCCGATGTGCGAGTTAAGAATTGATCTGGTTCGCGGAGTTGATGTGAAGCCAGGTAATCAGCAACGCCCATAACAATGCTGTTAAGCATGATCGTTGTAATAACTTCGTGAACTCCGCGGTAGGCCTTTAATAAGCCAGAGATCGCAGCGACAATCGAGCCAAAGAAAGCGCCAACGATTAGTGCGATCGGAATGTGGATGTAACCCGGCAATCCATCAAAAGTAACTCCCGCCCATGCTGCAGCAAGTGCGCCAGAGAGGAGTTGACCTTGTGCGCCGATGTTAAATAGACCAGCACGTAAACCAACTGCAACAGCAAGTCCGCTTAGGACTAGTGGAGTTGATTTTCCTAAAGTTACGCCGAATCCTTCAAGAGAACCAAAGGCGGTTTTGAAGAGTGACTTGTAAGCAAGTATCGGATTGAGACCTTGCGCTTTGATGAGAAGTCCACCAATTACCAACGCAATTAAAACTGCGATGATTGGAATTAACCAAGAACCAACATCGAATTTTTTCTCATTGCTCTGTGCTTGCGGTTTAACGACTTTTGTATCGCTCATAATTGACTATCTTATTGCTTTTTTGAAATAAAGAAAGAGGAAGAAAAGTAGAAAAAAGAAAGAGCGGGTGCGTTTTCACGCACCCGCTCTTTTACAAACTTTAAGAGTTTAAATTAACCCTTGAAGCCTGTTGAGATTGAACCAGCAAGTACGCCAGTTGTTGTCTTCTTCAAACGTACCTTGACTGCTGCAGGAACTTTTGATTCCAAGTCGTGGTGAGGTGAGAGACCAACTTGACCTGTGAAGTTTCCACCCTTGATTGTTCCGGCCTTAGCCTGAGCAACAAGTGTTGAAACGCCAAGTGAAAGCTTCTTCTCTGCAGAAGTTACTAGACATGACTTTGCTTCTGGAACTGTGTAGTACTGATCAGTGTCAACACCGATGCAAAGTGCTCCAGCCTTCTGAGCAACCTTACCTAGTGCGCCGTTACCAGTTGATCCGCCAGCACCGAAGATGATGTCGTATCCCTGTGTAAGAAGCTGGTTAGCTGTTGTTGCGCCCCATGCTGGATCTGAGAACGCGTTATCGCCAGCTGCGTGGTAAACAACAGTTGACTTGATCTTCTTGCTGCGCTGCTTAGCTGCGTATGCAATACCGTTTTCGTATCCTTCACCGAACTTGCGAACTGGAAGAACTTCCTTCATACCGAATACTGCGCCGACCTTGTTGGTCTTTGTTAGGTATCCAGCGAGGTAACCGGCCAAGAAGCCAGCCTTATCTTCGTCGAAGATCAAACCTGTGTAGTTAGCTTCAGTTGTTCCGTTGAACTGGTCAACGCCAACGAACTTAATCTTTGGGTAAAGCTTTGCAGCAGCTGCTGAAGCATCACCCATCAAGAAGCCGACAGTTACGATTACGTTGTAACCCTTGTCAGCGAAAAGCTTGATGTTCTTTGCGTAATCTTTTGAATCTGTAGTTTCGATGTACTTAGCGAAACCGCCAGCCTTCTTAGCGCCTGCAACAGCGCCTTCCCATGCTGATTGGTTGAATGACTTGTCATCAACTTTTCCGAGGTCTGTTACGAGACCAACGCAGAATGCACCTGCTGTACCGCAGTCTGATTCAGTTGTTGCAGCTTGTGCTGGAACGATGAAACCAACTGTTGCAAGAGCGAGTGCAGCTGTTACAGCTGAAATTCTCTTAATCAAGTGGAGCTCCTTATATAGACGCGGTCGATCCGGGCAATCGACCTACAAAACGTTTGTAGGCAAAGAGTAACCGAGCGCTAGCAATGTGCTGTTCACGCGCCGTTTTAATGGCGTTAATTCTTATTACTTTTTGGTTAACTCAAACCTTCAACTTGAGGTTTAGGTCATATGATCTACGCATGCGCTCCAAGAAAGTTCTCACAACCGCCCTTCTTGCGCTCTTTCTTCTGGGCTCACCTACTTCACAGGCCTTATCAAAAGGCACCTTTTATTTAGATCTAAAGACTGGTTGCTATGCCGCAAATAAGGCGCCAACTAAGCCAAGTAAATGGTCCGATACCAATTACAAGACTTTATATTCAACAAGTTGCACGCAGCCACATCATTACGAAGTTTTCTTTACCGGCAAGATCAAAGCCAAAGATTTAAATTCAGAAGCGGCGAAGAAAGAAGCCGGCACTGCCTGCGATAACGCAGCGATTGCAACTTTAACCGGACAGAAAGATTTACCGTTATCACTTACTTACGGTTACTTCTTTCCGGACCCAGGAGCTGAAGAGAAGAAATTTGGCAAGAAGATAATCTGTTTCTTTAGAGTTGCAGACCCAAAGAACGATCAACTTACCTTGTCAATCAAACGCACTTTCCGCGAAGTTAGCTACGTTTAATAACTGGTTTTACTTGCGTTCGCTCGCGCCTTTTCCTAAGTACTTCTTCTGGCGTTTGATCGCTTCCTTATAACCTGCATAAGCCTTCTGGGTTGAGGCAAGAGTTGACTCAGAGGTGATCGGCACATCCCACCAACCTTCGCCATCTGGTGCGTACAAAAGCGGATCGTTATTGATGTGAATCAAAGTTGCCTTTGGATGCGCCTTCGCTGCCTTTACCGCAGCAGATAAGTCGGCAATTGCGTTAGGGGATTCCTCAATGCGAATGACATTCATGCCCAGGCTTTCGGCATTTGTCGCAAGGTCAACTGGCAGAACATCTCCGGTCTCGAAGTTATTGCCCTTGCCATCGCGGAAACGGTATTTAGTTCCGTAACGCTCTGAGCCGACATCTTCAGAAAGATGTCCGATCGATGCAAAGCCGTGGTTCTGGATTAGAACGATCACAAACTTCAAACCTTCAGCCACCGCTGAAACCATTTCGGTGTGCATCATTAAATAAGAACCATCGCCGACCATAACAATTGGTGTGCGCGATGAGTCGGCACGTGCAACTCCAAGACCTGCTGCGATTTCATATCCCATGCAAGAGAATGCGTATTCGACGTGATAACCAAGTTGATCGCGAACGCGCCATAACTTGTGTAGATCTCCAGGCAGTGAACCTGCGGCACAAATTAAAACATCGCGTGGTTCTGT
>JAXITH010000046.1:0-6182 GCA_034680185.1 Candidatus Planktophila sp. | reverse complement strand
GTGAGAGACTTCGCATATGCGTTTACACATTGGCAGCGATCACGCCGGTCTTGAATTAAAGAACGAACTGCTTGCTCATCTTGTAAATAACGGTCATGACGTAACTGACCACGGCCCATACGAATATGACGCGCTAGATGATTACCCAGATTTCTGTATTCCAGCAGCACAAGCGGTAGCCAAAGATGCAACAGCACTTGGCATCGTTATCGGTGGTTCAGGAAATGGCGAACAAATTGCAGCAAATAAAGTTAAGGGCATCCGTGCGGTTCTGGCCTGGAGTATCGAAACTGCAAAGCTGGGTAAAGAACATAACAACGCAAATGTTGTTTCAATTGGCGGGCGAATGCATTCGATTGAAGATTGCAAGGCGATTATCGATGCCTTTATTTCGACTCCTTTTAGCAACGATGAGCGACATATCCGTCGAATTAATAAGATCGCTAAATTTGAAGAAACAGGCGAGATTTAACTCTTACTTTTTGAAATACATAAAGTCGTTTACTGCGTGATCTTTAGTAATACCTTGTCCTTCAAAACGAGTTAACGGCCGCGAATCTGGACGAGCAATAACTCCCCCAGTGAATATGCCGGCCTCATCAAATTGTTCGGTAATCCATTCGGCATACGGAACCCAGTCGGTAGCAATATGAAGGAATCCACCTGGCTTCAACTTTGTGGCAACCTCTGCGATAAATCTTTGATTCACAATGCGGCGTTTGAAGTGGCGCTTCTTTGGCCATGGATCTGGGAAGTAGAGATGAACTCCGTCCAGCGTTCCATCAGCGATCATGTAATGAAAGACTTCAAATACATCGCGTTCAATCAACTTAACGTTTGTAAGATCAAACTCTTCGATGCGCGCCATCAACTTTCCTACTCCGGGCATATGCACTTCAACGCCTAAGTAATTTATGGCTGGATTATCTTTAGCGATCTGCCATGTGGCTTCCCCCATGCCGTAACCGATCTCCATCACAACGGGCTGGGGCGTTGCGAATGCAGTGTTTAAATCGAGAATGGATTCTTGAAACTCAATACCGAACTTGGCCCACAAGGTATCGCGCGCCAACTGCTGGGCAGGGGTGATCCGCGTGCCGCGTAGGCGATAACTGCGATTAGTAACCGGTTCCACACCATAACTCTTTCACGATTAGACTAACGAGAGCAAAACGAGTCGTTGACTCAATAATTTAAGCAACAAAGGAGTTGTCGTGTCAGGCACAAATATCACGCAGATTGAAGCAGCCCAGCGTTCTGAAATCATCAAGGTTTCGAGTTACAAAATCGATCTTGATCTCACTACTGGAGCCGAGACATTTTTAGTAAAGACTTCGGTTAACTTCGCCGGACTAAAGCCTGGTGCAACTACCTTTATCGACTGCGTCGGAAAGCGTGTAATCAGCGCAAAGCTCAATGGTGTCGACTTTGATCCAAAGTTTGATGGCGAATCTGTCTTCTTGCCTGCCATCGCTGCAGAAAACGTTCTAGAAATTGAACATGAAGGCGTTTACTCAAATTCAGGTGAAGGTCTGCACCGTTTCGTGGACCCTGCCGATAACGAGGTTTACCTGTATACCCAGTTCGAAACCGGCGATGCACGTCGTATGTATGCCTGCTTCGATCAACCAGATCAGAAGGCAACATTCACGATTAGCACGATTACTCCAAAGCACTGGGAAGTAATCTCAAATTACGGAATTGAATCAACGAAAGAACTTGATGGAGATCGCAAGCACATTCAGTTTGCTGTATCTCAAGTAATTTCAACCTATGTAACAGCGATCGTTGCTGGTCCTTACATGTCCGTTCATGACGAGTACAAGGGCGAAAAGACAATCCCTCTTGGTATCTATGCACGTAAATCATTCTTCAAGCACGTTGATGCCGAAAACATCTTCGAAGTTACCAAGCAAGGTTTCGCTTACTTCGAAGAGACTTTCGGTCTTGCTTATCCATTTGGTAAGTACGACCAGATCGCAGTTGCCGAATACAACTGGGGTGCGATGGAGAATGTTGGCTGCGTAACTTTCCACGAAGATGTACTGATCTTCCGCAGCAAAGTCACAGAGCGCAACTACATCAGCCGCGCTACAACAATCCACCACGAGATGGCACATATGTGGTTCGGCGATCTCGTCACCATGAAGTGGTGGCAAGACTTGTGGCTTAACGAATCATTTGCTGAATGGGCTTCTTATATGTCCGTAAGCGAATCAACTCAGTACAAGCATGCTTGGACAGAATTTAACTCGGTTCGCAAGAACTGGGCATACCGCGTAGATCAGATGACATCTACCCACCCAATTGCAGTTGAGATGGAAGATCTCGATGCAGTTCGTACAAACTTCGACGGTATTTCATACGCCAAGGGCGCATCAGTGCTTCAGCAGTTGGTTGCTCACGTAGGTCGTGACAACTTCCTCGCAGGTCTTCGTAAGTACTTTGCAAAGCATGCATACAAGAACACAGAACTCAGTGACTTAATAACTGAACTCGAGGCCGCTAGTGGAAAAGATCTAACAGCTTGGGTTGGAACTTGGCTGCGCACCTCAGGCGTAAACACGCTTAGTCCGGTTATTGCGCTAGATGGAGATAACTACGCATCTGTATCGGTTAAGCAAGAAGTTCCTCCAATGCCAATCGGATCGAAGGAACTCCGCCCGCACCGCCTTTATGTTGGTCTCTTTGATGTAAATGGTGCTGCACTCGTGCGTCGCGAAAGCATTGAAGTTGATATCGCTGGCGAACTAACTGAAATCAAAGAACTTGCCGGCAAGAAAGCGGCAGATCTATTGCTGATCAACGACCACGATCAAACTTACGCAAAGCTTCGCTTTGACGAGCGCTCAGTGGAAACCATGAAGCAGTACCTAGGTCAATTGGATGACTCGCTAGCTCGCGGACTTATCTGGGCATCGCTCTGGGATTCAACTCGCGATGGCGAACTCGCTGCAAGTGATTACATCACTATTGCGCTTAACGCTTTAAAGGGTGAGTCAGATATTTCAATGATCACTGCAACCTTCATGCAGATCGATACCGCTATTTGGGCATACGTCGCGCCAAAGAACCGTGACGCAGTTCGTCTTGCGGTTGCAAACGCTGCCGAAGCTTTACTCGATGGTGCAAAGCCAGGCAGCGATCACCAATTGCAATATGCACGAGCATTTGCAAACAATGCTGTTACACCTGCGCATTTGGATCGCTTGAAGGCGATGCTCGATGGATCGGTTAACGGGCTTACAGTTGATGCCGAACTTCGTTGGTACATCTTTATCTGCGGCGTAAAGCGTGGAGTATTCGGCCCAACCGAAATTGCAGCTGAAGGCGATCGCGATAAGACAGCTCACGGAAAGCAATATGTTGCCTACGCACATGCGGCTATTCCTACTCGCGAAGCAAAAGTTGCGGCATTTAAATCAGTCACAACTGATGACTTGAGCAACACTATCCACTCTTACAAGTGCCGCGGATTCAATGAAAATATCCATTGCGATCTTCTTGAAGCATTTGTTGACGATTACTTTGACGCGATCTTGAAAGTCTGGGAGACCAAAGGCTTTGAGATTGCCGAGACAACCGCAACTCTGACCTTCCCAACTTGGGCAATCAGTGAAGCAACTGTCACAAAGGCACAGCAATGGCTTGATGTAACTGGCAAGGATGCATCACATGCACTTCGTCGTTCAGTTATTGAAGGTCGCGATGCAATGACACGTGCGCTTAAGGCGCGCGCTGTCGACGCTACTCGATAGAGGTTATTGCTGAAGCTGCGTTCTTCGACTTCTTGCGAACACCAGTCATTGCGTAAGTTATGACTGAGATCAGCGCGAACAACGCGATCGGTGCAACTACAAAGTAGGCAAAAGTTTCGATTGCGCTTAAGCCTTCTCCTGCAACTGTTCCGTCTTCTTGGTTATCTAGCGCCAAGAAGTTAATTGCGGATGCGATACGAATCATCATGGGCGTAAGTCTAAGCGAATTATGCGGTTGCTGCTGCCACGCCAAATGGCGCAAGGTATGGCAGCCAACGAGTGTCTGTGCGTCCGGTGCCGAGAATTCGCCAAGCCGCGCCAACTGGTTCGCGCGGAAGTGAGCGAAGTCTCCAACCCAATTCCTTTAGTGGCTTATCTGCCTTCAAGTGATTGCATTTGTGACAGGCAGAGACAACGTTCTCCCAATTGTGTCCGCCACCACGAGAACGTGGAATCACGTGATCGATAGAAGTTGCAGGTGCGTTGCAGTAAACGCAACGCCCACCATCACGAGCGAAAATCGCGCGACGTGAAAGTGGAACGGCGTGACGATATGGAATCTTCACAAATTTGTTGAGGCGAATAACTGATGGGAGTTCGATTTCACCTTGCGAGAAGTGCAAGATATTTCCAGAAGCTTCGACCATCGTTGCGCGAGAGTTAAGTACTAAGAGCAGCGCACGGCGTTCCGTTACAACACCTAGCGGTTCATAGGTGGCGTTTAGAACTAATGAACGAGACATAGCTACCCCGGTTACTTCAGGCGCGTGGCTCGCGCCGATTGGTTTATCTTGCACCAAATTTGCGCGGATCGGGGTATTTGTAGGCCAATTTCAGGTAAAGAATTAGTTAGAGTTTGCGACATGAGCGAACAGACCCGCAATATCTTGGAATGGCTAAGTGGGGCACCGCTTCGCGTCTTTATCGTCTTGGTGGCAGCCTGGATTGCCCAGAGCATTGGGCACCGCGCAATCGAGCGAGCGATAAACAAACTTGCGACCGCTGACTTAAAGCCGGGTCCAGGTTTTGCAAAGCGCCAGGCAGAGCGCGCTCGTACAACCGGTTCAGTACTTAACTCGATCTTGAAGGCTGCTGTTTGGATCATCGCGATCGCCATGATCCTTGGTGAATTTGGCTTTAACTTAGGTCCGGTTATTGCATCAGCAGGTGTCATCGGCGTTGCAATTGGTCTCGGTGCTCAAACGCTCGTGCGCGATATTTTGTCAGGAATATTTATGCTGATTGAAGATCAATACGGGGTTGGCGATCAGATCACAACTCTGGAAATCGAAGGCGTTGTAGAAAAAGTTGGCTTACGTATTACAACTATTCGCGATAAAAAGGGCGTGCTTTGGTATGTCCGAAATGGCGAAATTTTAGTTATTGGAAATGCGTCTCAGAAGCATTAACCATTCCGTGCGCGGCCATCTCTAAATATTCGCGCAGTTGAACGCGATGGATATCTGACATCTCCATACCTTCGAGCGCTCCCAACGCGCAATTTAGCCAAGCATCACGAGCTGCAAGATCGATATGGAAACCAGCATGGCGCATCCGTAATCGAGGATGTCCCCGTTCTTCAGAGTAAGTAGTTGGTCCGCCCCAATATTGCTCAAGGAACATCTTCAAACGAAGCGCAGCTCCATACATATCTTTTTCTGGATACATCGGGCGCAAGATCGGATCTGTTGCAACGCGGGCGTAGAACTGAGAGACGAAATCATTGAAGAAAGCTTCTCCCCCAACTTCTTCGTAAAAAGTGGTCATGTTCGCAGAACCTGATCATCAACATCGCGCGCGATCTGCAGAACAAAGTAAGCGGTAACGATGCACATTGCGCCACTGATATAGAAAGCGAGTGCGTAATCGCCGAGTTGAACTCGCAATATGGCAGCGCCAAAAGCGGCGACTGCGCCACCGATCTGATGAGCTGCAAATACCCAGCCATAAACAACGCTGGCGCGAGAAGGTCCAAGAACTGCGCGACAGAGCATGATCGTTGGTGGAACCGTTGCGACCCAATCAAGTCCGTAGAAAATTACAAAGACCAAAGTTGATGGATGAATGCTGCTAAAGAGAATCGATGGCAATAAGAAGAGTGAAAGACCACGTAACCCGTAATAGAAGAAGAGAAGTTTGCGTGGATCGTAACGATCGGTAAGCCAACCGCTAAAGAGCGTTCCGATTACATCGAAGATACCGACCATCGCGAGTAGCGAAGCCGCCAACGTTGTTGGCATTCCGTGATCATGCGCTGCCGGAATGAAGTGAGTTCCGATTAACCCGCTAGTTGAAAGACCGCAGACAAAGAATGAACCGAAGAGAAACCAGAAATCCTTCTTCTTTGAACTCTGCTTCAAAGTATCGATCGCTAAAGCGCCAGCGCTTAAATCGCTCGGTGTAGGTGGTTGCCAATCTGCAGGT
>JAXITH010000045.1:0-6443 GCA_034680185.1 Candidatus Planktophila sp. | reverse complement strand
GCATCGGTTGAATAAGCCTTTTCAACGCTGTCACGGTATGGGAAGTTGTGTTCTACCAACCACTGTGACATCTCTTTGCGGCCACCAAGTTCGCGAACAAAGTCAGCATCAAGCCAAGGTTTGTAGATTCGCAGGTTTGGGTTTGCGAGAAGCCCATAGCGATAGAAGCGTTCGATGTCGTTTCCTTTATAGGTAGAACCATCACCCCAAATTTCAACTGAGTCTTGCAACATCGCACGCACCAACAAGGTGCCAGTTACGGCACGTCCCAGCGGAGTTGTATTGAAATATTGTTTTCCCCCTGAGCGGATATGGAAGGCACCGCAAGCGATCGCGGCAAGGCCTTCTTCAACTAAAGAAGTTTTGCAATCAACGAGCCGTGAAATCTCAGCGCCATACTCTTTGGCGCGAACCGGAACAGAGTCAATATCGGTTTCGTCGTACTGGCCGAGGTCTGCGGTGTAAGTACATGGAACTGCACCCTTATCGCGCATCCAGGCGACAGCTACCGAAGTATCGAGGCCACCAGAAAATGCGATACCGACTTTTTCGCCGACGGGGAGAGATGCAAGCACTTTGGACATAAGCGCAAGTCTAACGGTTGATAAGGGCTGCTAGCGCAGGCTTTACTTTCCAGAGCGAGACCATCTCTTGGTAGCGCTCTTCATCTGCTTGATCGGCTTTCGCGCCAGTTTTCACAGCACGAATCATCAAATTTCGCGGAGTGTGCTCTCCCCCAATGAATTCGATCGCTTCAACGCGATAGCCAGATAATTTCATTATCTGAATCCGTAACCCATCAGTTAATAAGTCGCCAAGACGTTCTTTCATAATTCCATATTTACTAATCAGCGACCAGGGCTCAGGAATATCAACCATCTGTGCCTGAATATCGTGATGGCAACATGGTGCAACTAAAACTAGTTTTGCACCAGAGTTTATCGACCAGGCAAGAGCATCATCTGTCGCTGTATCACAAGCATGAAGTGCAATGGCCACATCTGCACTCTTCAAATTTGTTTCCGAAATCTCTTCAGCGCGGAATTCAATTGAGTCAGAGATCCCTAGCTTCTTGGCGATCTCGTTATTTCTGGTTCGAGCGCTCTCGCGTACATCGATACCGATTACCTTTACTTCCATTCCTTGTGCGCGCAGATATTGATGAGCAGCAAAGGTTAGATAAGCATGTCCGCAACCTAGATCGACAATCGTTAGCGGCTTACCTTTTTGAGGTTTTTCGATATGGCCCGCCTCTAGCGCTGAATTCAGCGATGGGACAAGTAGGCGCAGAAACTCTTCCACCTGTAAATACTTGTCGTTCTTGCTCGACTTAATTTTTCCAGATGCGTCAGAAATCCCAACTTCAATTAGAAATGGATCTGCTAGATCCAAGAGTCGGTTCTTATTTCGATCATGGGATAAATCTGCAGCAAATTCACCCTTGGCGCGATGAATAAGCGCCTCGCCTTTTTTAGTGATTCTGATTGAAATGGATTGTTCCTTCTGTTCCAGGTGAATATTGGCATAACCTGAATCGAGTAAACCTAGAGCTAAGAATTCTTCCGGCAGGTAATTTTTTGTGGTCATTGCTCGACCATCACTTTGCGAAACCTGGTAGTGAATTTGATCTTTGATTAAGACTGGTTTCACATCTATACGTTCACTGGGGGTCTGCATATTTCGTCTTCTACCCGAGAGAACTAACCTCACAAAACGTTGTGAATCCGTAAGTGCCACATTGATCTCAGTTAGAGCCTCACCGAGAGTCATTGCCATGAAATAAAAGTACCGCACTTAGCGGAGATGCTGAATTTGGCTAAACGGGAATTCGCATTGTTATTGCTAATCCGCCTAGCGCGCTCTTACGTAATTCAAGTTCGCCGCTATGTTCCTGAATGATTGCGGCGATGATGCTCAGACCTAAGCCAGAGCCACCACTTTCTCGAGAGCGAGATGGATCAAAGCGATTCATCGCCTTAATTTCACTTCGATAGGCGCTCTCGGGCAGACCTGGCCCACCATCTTCGATGGTCAACTCAGCTCGTTTGCCAACGGTGCGAAGTGACACGTTTACCGGCGCATCTTCGGGGGTGTGGCGGACAATGTTGGAAAGGCAGTTCTGAATCAAACGATTCAAATGTTCGCGAGATCCGTTTACGAAGCAATCTGTTGGAATAGACGTGCTTACTTGGCGCTGCTTATTTAAGACTTGGAAGTCGCTGACATGCGCTTGTACTAACTCATCAAAATCTATTTGTGAAAAATTGACCGGCCTGCTTTCTCCAAGTTCGGCCAGAAGCAATAGATCATGAATAAGGCTTTCCATTCGTTCGATTTCCGAGCCAACTCGAGCGAAGGCGCGAGCTTGATCCGTGGCTTGCGTGAACTGACCCTTGCTTAACATTTCGTTGTAGCCCTTGATCACGGTCAACGGTGTTCGCAACTCGTGCGAAGCATCACCAAGAAATTTCTGCATACGTTCTAAAGCCTTGGCATCGAGCCCGCGATTATGACGTCTTAGGAAATATATAGAGAGGAAGATAGCCAGCGCATCGGCAATGGCCGTAAATAGCCCCAAGTTCTTCAAGTTCGATTGAAAATTCTCGGCTAACTTATCAAGCGATGACGCGACGACTAAATAATCGCCACCGGCTATAGCGACAGATCTGAAGCGAAAATATGAAGGTTCTTCTACATTGATCGCTCCCGATAGCCCTTTTTTAACTATAGATACATCAGTCATCCCTGAATAGTCCAGGTGTGATTCATTGATTATCGTCTCATCACCTTCTTGGGTTACCAGAGAGATTGTTAAATCTAAATTCTCTTCTTCAACGGTCAAGAGTGCAGCAGATATCGCCTCAGTTGGAAACGTATTTACTCTGGTAACTACCGCTTGCAGGGACTGATCAATTAGCGCAAGATCTGCGCTTCTCGCAGCTAAGGTGGCATAACCCCCGATTAAAGTTGAAAGAACTGTCGTGACGATAATCGAGATGGCTGCAAATTTACTGCCGGATTTCTTCACCCTATTTGACTTCCGCTTTCGGCTCTTGGATTACAAAGCCAACGCCTCTAACCGTCTTTATTCCTTCAAAACCATCACGGTGTAACTTCTTTCGCAGGTATGAGATATAGGTATCTGCCACGGTGCTTTCGGATTCGAAAGTGATTCCCCAAACTTCATCGAGGAGCAGGCTCTTGCTTAAAACTCGGTTCTTATTTTCGATCAGAACTTGCAGGAGTCTAAATTCAGTTGGAGATAGATCTACTACCTCGTCTGAAAATGTGACTGTGTGGCTAGTTTCATCTACCTTTATTGGACCACATCGCAAATCCGAACTTACTGAAGAAGAAATTTGGGAGCGACGTAAAATAGCTTTCACTCTCAAAAGAAGTTCTTCAAGACCGAATGGTTTGGTCACATAATCATCTGCGCCCAAAGTGAGTCCTCGCGTTACATCGGCACGATCGGCTCGAGCGCTAAGCATTAGAGCTGGAGTGTTATCTCCAGTCGATCGCAATCTTTCGACCAACTCAAAGCCATCCATTAAAGGCATATTGATATCGATTATCAGTAGATCTGGCTTCTTATTTCTGATCGAAGTTAGTGCCGACATTCCATCAGGTGCGGTCGCCGTTTCGAACCCTGCGATTCGAAGGGCATCGCCTAGAAGTTCGCGGACACCGGCTTCATCGTCAACGATCAATATCATCTCGGCCATATGCCAAGCCTTTCACGGTTAATTGCAATTAGCCAAGCCTGCGATAAGAAAAGGTGCGATATCTGGCGTTTTCACCGAATTTTCACAAACTCAGCCTTGATACTTAGCCATAGATAAAAAGCACGAGTGTGAAGGGAGATGGAAATTGAAAAAGAGTCGAAAAGTAGTGCTGACTTCGGTTCTGATTTCTGCTTCCATTTTCTCAACAACGCTTGCTTCTGCTGATACCCGCGTCACGCCGCCAAATTCAAATTCTTCTTTAGATGCCAATAGCGCTTACAAGGCAGCGATGGATAAATTTCGCATAGATCAAAAAAACTTTATGGATGCAGTGAAGAATTATGATGCTGCACGACGCGCAATCAATAAGACTTTTAAAGAGAGCGTTGAAAAAGCGCTAACAGAGGCGAAAGGTGTTGCTGCACCTGGCCAAACTCAACTTCAGAAACGACTTAGCTCGGCAGCAAAGCAGAGCGCGGTTATCGCTGCCACTGCTGTTAGAGATGCAGCCATCGAAGCTCTAGGACCGGCTCCGGTTCCGCCTACTCCTCCTGCTAAGGCGCCTCGCATGGAAAAAGGTAAGAAATCGCAACCAAGCGCAGCACCTTCACCAGCTTCAAATTAATTATTAATCTGCGAGCGGTTTATTTCTAAGCGTTTCACGGTCATGGCTCTTAGATCTTTCATGATGTTTGCGGATCTGTAGTTCAAAGTTTTTAATCGCTTCATCGAATGCTGCAAGATCATTAAACTCCGCTGCTTCAGCTCTCATCAACGGACCCGATCCGTGTGATGTAAGAATTACTCTGTGAGCGTGCTTGCCTTGACGAGGATTCTGTTCGTGTAACACTTCTACTTCTACGCGATCAATAGCAACGCTAAATCTCTCCATGCTCATTAACTTTTCTTGCGCGATCTCACGAAAATCTTCAGCGAGTTCAGCATGGCGGGCATGAATAACAATCTTCATATTCTCTCCCTCAAAAGTATTTATGTGGATATAACAATCCCACTTTTTCAACGCTTTGGATAGAGATAGTTGGTGAGAGGAAAGTTTTAAAGAGGTAGCGCTACTACAAGCGCGGTAACCAAGGAGGCATAGCCCGCGCATTCAGCGATAATTTTTAGCGCCATCTTTCGATCAGCTGTTCTATCTACTTGATCAGAGACGCGGCTCATTTTGCCTTGTGCACCAAAATTAAATGTTCCTGCCAGACCAAATGCAAAGCAGAAGCGCTTGCGCGATTGCACCCAGCCGACAGCCATCACAAAGGCTGGCAAGAATATTGCTAAACGTGATTGGCGAGATGCTTCATTTGAGATCAGCGTTGCCAAAGAAGATAGCGTCAGGATTAGCCCAAGTAGCGCCACCATGCGACGCCTAGTTACTTCACCGCCACCGATGTTGCATGTGCCGGGGATGTAATCAGATTGGCTCAATTTGCTTCCTCAAACTCATCTTCGTCTTCATCGATCCAAGCATCTGCTGGAGCATCCTCTTGACGCTGTGCCCAAGAAAGGAAACTTCCTACCGCGCGAAAAGCGAGAGCAAGAACTGCGAAGAACGCGAGTACTCGACGGAAGATTTTCATATCCTAAAAATACTCCTTTTGTGTAAGTAATTCTTTATTTAGCGGCCTGCAACGCCGAATCTATATCTGACCAGAGGTCTTCAACATTTTCACAGCCGACCGAGAGGCGAATCAAAGTTTCAGGAACGCTGGCGCTTTCAATTGGCCAACGACGACGACGCTCCCAGAGAGATTCGACTCCCCCAAGGCTCGTTGCATATGTAACCAACTTTGATGATTCGCAGACTTTATCTGTACTGGCAGCATCGCCGGCATATTCGAAAGAGACGATCGCACCAAAACTCTTCATAAAGGCCTTTGCCTTTTCATGCTGAGAATCTGTTGGCAAACCTGGATATCTAACTTTGGTTACCAAAGGATGCGCGCTCAAACGCTTGGCAATTTCTAAAGCGTTTTCGCAAGATTTCTGGAAGCGAAGCGGAAATGTACGGATGCCACGAAGTGCAAGCCAAGCCTCAAATGGTCCAGGAATCGAGCCATTGAATTTACGAGCATCTTCAAGGATTTTGAATTGGTCTGGATTATTGGTACTTAGCGAACCAAGCACTACATCGCTATGTCCGGCTAAATACTTTGTAACTGAATTCATGACGATATCTGCGCCGAGTGCAAGCGGTTGCTGGCTGAGTGCTGTTGCAAAAGTATTATCAACGGCAACTGTTACGCCCTTTTCTTTCGCCGCTTTGATTAGCGCTGGAAGATCAGCGACTTCTAGTCCAGGGTTTGTCGGAGATTCAATCCAAAGCAAAGTTGCACCGCTAAGTTCGTTTAATACTTCGGCGGAATTGGTAACCGATACAAAACTTACCTGCAAGCGATTTGTCTTTTCATAATTTCCGAGCAAAGTCATCGTTCCTGAATAACCTTCATTCGAGGCGATAACTTTTGCACCGACTGGAAGAGTTGAGAAGACAGCGGTAACTGCTGCCATTCCAGATGAATAAGTAAGTGATCGGCCGCCTTCTAGCGCGCTGATCGCTTCTTCAAGTGCTAGCCAAGTTTCATTTCCATAGCGTCCATAACCAACAGCTCCACCTGCAACAAAAGTTGAGTTGAGAGATATAGGTTGATTTAAGGCGCTATCTGGACCAACAGTTGGACGACCAGCGGTAATTGCAATCGTCTC
>JAXITH010000044.1:0-6479 GCA_034680185.1 Candidatus Planktophila sp. | reverse complement strand
TTGAAACAGGGCGCCTTGCAAAGCAGGCAGCAGGAGCTGCAGCTGTATATCTAGATGATCAGACAATGATCTTCTCAGCTACAACAGCATCAAAGACTCCTAAGGATCAGTTCGACTTCTTTCCTTTAACAGTAGATGTTGAAGAGAAGATGTACGCAGTTGGTCGCATCCCAGGATCTTTCTTCCGTCGCGAAGGCCGTCCATCAGAAGATGCAATTCTTACTTGCCGTTTGATCGACCGCCCATTGCGTCCATCATTCGTAAAGGGTCTTCGTAACGAAGTACAGATTGTTGTAACAGTTATGGCGCTTGATCCAGACCACATGTATGACGTGATCGCGATCAACGCAGCATCAATGTCTACACAACTTGCTGGTCTTCCATTCTCAGGTCCAATCGGTGGCGTTCGCGTTGCTTTGATCGACGGACAATGGGTTGCTTTCCCTAACCACTCACAGGTTGAAAACGCTGTATTCGATATGGTCGTTGCCGGTCGCATCAGCGATGGCGATGTTGCAATCATGATGGTTGAAGCAGAAGCAACAGCTAAGACAATCGAACTCATCAAGAACGGTCAGCCAACTCCTACTGAAGAAGTAGTGGCACAAGGACTTGATGCAGCTAAGCCATTTATCAAGATTCTCTGCGAAGCGCAGTCGAAGTTAGCCAAGGTTGCTGCAAAGCCAACTGCTGAATTCCCTGTCTTCTTGGATTACCAAGATGATGTATTCGCAGCGGTTGAAAAGGCTGCCAAGGATGATCTTGCAAAGGCGCTAACAATCGTCGGTAAGCAAGAGCGCGAAACAAAGATCGATGAGATCTCTGCTGCAACAAAGGAATCAGTTTCTGCCGCCTTCGAAGGTCGCGAAAAAGAAGTTCCTGCAGCTTTCCGATCACTCACCAAGAAGTTGGTTCGCCAGCGCGTATTGCGTGACAAGATCCGTATCGATGGTCGCGGTCTTCGCGATATCCGTGCGCTATCTGCTGAAGTTGAAGTCATTCCTCGCGTTCACGGATCAGCGATCTTCGAACGTGGCGAGACTCAGATTCTCGGAATCACAACTCTTAACATGCTCAAGATGGAGCAACAGCTCGACACCTTGAACCCAGAAAACCACAAGCGCTACATGCACAACTACAACTTCCCACCATATTCAACTGGTGAAACAGGACGTGTTGGCACACCAAAGCGCCGCGAAATCGGACACGGAGCTCTTGCAGAACGTGCACTTGTTCCAGTTCTTCCAACTCGCGAAGAGTTCCCTTACGCAATCCGTCAGGTCTCTGAGGCACTTGGTTCAAACGGTTCAACTTCAATGGGTTCTGTTTGCGCATCAACACTTGCGATGCTTAACGCTGGTGTTCCACTAAAGGCGCCAGTTGCAGGTATTGCAATGGGTCTTATCTCAGATACCGTCGACGGCAAGGTTGAATACGTTGCTTTGACAGATATCTTGGGTGCAGAAGATGCATTCGGAGATATGGACTTCAAGGTTGCCGGAACAAAAGATTTCGTTACAGCTCTTCAACTAGATACCAAGCTTGATGGTATTCCTGCATCAGTTCTTGCTGGAGCACTTCACCAAGCAAAGGAAGCGCGTCTTGCGATCCTCGATGTCATGAATGAAGCGATCGATACACCTGATGAGATGAGCCCATTCGCTCCTCGCATCATCTCTGTAAAGATTCCAGTAGATCAGATCGGTGCGGTAATCGGGCCTAAGGGCAAGATCATCAACCAGATTCAAGATGAAACTGGCGCTGATATCTCAATCGAAGATGATGGCACGATCTACATCGGCGCTGTCGATGGTCCGTCAGCAGAAGCTGCACGCGCACAGATCAATGCGATCGCTAACCCACAAATGCCAGAAGTTGGAGAGCGCTACCTCGGTACCGTTGTAAAGCTTGCTGCATTTGGTGCATTCATTTCTCTTATGCCAGGTAAAGATGGCTTGCTCCACGTATCTCAGATTCGCAAGATGCATGGTGGAAAGCGCATTGAAAACCTTGAAGAAGTTATGAAGGTTGGCGACAAGATTCAGGTTGAGATCGGTGAAATCGATCCAAAGGGCAAGCTCTCACTTGTTCCAGTTCTCGAAGATGGATCAACCCCGAGCGCTGAGTAAGTAAAGAACAGACTCTAAATGTCAGTTCGTCGCACAGTATTACCTAGCGGTCTGCGTATCGTCACGGAAGAAGTTCCGTCGGTACGCAGCGCCGCGATCGGTATCTGGGTAAATGTAGGTTCGCGTGATGAAACCCCGGCTGTTGCTGGGGCTTCTCACTTTCTAGAGCATCTCTTATTTAAGGGCACTACACGCCGCAACGCTCTAGAAATCTCGGCAACGATCGAAGCGGTCGGCGGCGAGATGAATGCATTTACAAGCAAGGAGTACACCTGTTTCTATGCGCGCGTAATTGATACCGATCTGCCGATGGCGATCGATGTTGTTTCAGATTTGATTACCTCTTCAATCGTTTCTGCATTAGATGTTGATGCAGAACGCAAGGTTGTTCTTGAAGAAATCGCTATGCGCGATGATGATCCGAGCGATTTAGTTCACGATTTGTACGCCGAAACTTATTACGGCGATACCCAGCTAGGTCGGCCAATTCTTGGAACGATTAAATCTATTTCAGATATGACCCGCAGTAGCGTCTTTAACTATTACAAGAAGAAGTACCTGCCACAAGATTTAGTCGTTGCAGTTGCTGGAAATATTAAACATAAGCGCGTAGTCGCCATGGTTGAAGAAGCGCTATCCCGCGATAACTTCCTTGACGTTAAGGGATCTCCGCAGATTCGCCCGAATACACCCGTAAAGACCAAGCCGATGCAGAGCGTTGGTTTATTGACTCGCAAGACTGAACAAGCACATATGTTCTATGGCATGGAAGGCGTTGCGCGTAGCGATGAACGTCGCTTTGCGATGGGCGTATTAGCTTCGGCGCTCGGTGGCGGAATGTCATCTCGTTTATTCCAAGAGATCCGTGAAAAACGTGGTCTGGCTTATTCGGTCTATGCCTACGCGCAACAATTTGCTGGCTCGGGCCAGATCGGTTTCTACGCTGGATGTAATCCAACGAAGGCGATTGAAGTTGTAGAAATTATTCGCGAAGTTTTGGCAGATGTTGCCGAAAACGGAATGAGCCACGAGGAAATTGAACGCGCCAAAGGCGCAGTTCGCGGGTCACTTGTTTTGAGCCAAGAAGATTCTGGCTCGCGCATGAGTCGAATCGGCAAGAACGAAATTGTCTACGGCCAAGTCATGGGCTTTGACGATATTTTGAAGGCGATTGCGCGCGTAAATCCAACTGATGTCCGCGAAATTGCCAGCGAATTTCTTACCAAATCACCTACCCTTGCTCTTGTCGGTCCATTTAAGAGCGAAGCGAAATTTGAAAAGGTGTTGAAATCATGATCAAAGTGGGAGTCCTCGGCGCACGTGGCCGAATGGGAGCAGAGGTAGTAAAGGCTGTTACTGAAGCCGCCGATCTCGAACTCGTTGCCGCACTTGATCTAGGTGACTCACTCGATACGCTAAAGAGCGCTGGCGCCCAAGTAGTTGTTGATTTCACGACACCTGATTCGGTGATGGCCAACCTTGAATTTCTTGCCACAAATGGAATCCATGCCGTAGTTGGCACAACTGGTTTTGACTCAGCACGCATCGCAGCTTTAGAAAAGCTAATTGCCGCTAACCCATCAGTCGGAATTTTAATCGCCCCAAACTTCGCGATCGGCGCGGTATTGATGATGGAGTTTGCAACCAAGGCTGCAAAGTACTTCGAGTCAGCGGAAATCATCGAACTTCACCACCCAAATAAAGTTGATGCACCATCTGGCACCGCAGCGCGTACAGCAGAGCTGATGTCTAAGGCGCGCAAGGATGCTGGGCTTGGCGCGATGCCAGATGCGACAACAACTTCGCTAGATGGTGCACGCGGTGCCATAGTTGGCGATATTCCAGTTCATTCAGTTCGCTTGCGCGGGTTGATTGCACATCAAGAAGTTTTACTTGGCGGCCTTGGTGAGACCCTCACAATTCGCCATGATTCGCTAGATCGCGCAGGATTTATGCCAGGTGTATTACTTGGTGTTCGCAGCGTTATTTCAAAACCGGGGCTGACCTTCGGCCTTGAGAAATTTATGTAAGGAGCAAGCAAATGGCTAAAGCAGATATCACTATGTACGGTGCTGACTGGTGTGGCGATTGCCGTCGCTCAAAGCGCCTCTTTGAAGAACTCGATATTCAGGTAAACCATGTTGATGTTGAAGCAGATGCATCTGCTGCTGAAAAGGTAATTGAAATTAACGGGGGAGCGAAATCAATCCCGGTTATCGTATTTTCAGATGGAACACATCTAACTGAGCCTTCAGATAATGACCTAAAGGCGAAGCTAGAAGCGCTAAAAATTATTTAATTTAAATGGAAAAGGGCAGCTGATGTTGCCGCTGCCGAAAGAACCACAACCGGAAACGGGGCTCGCAGAATTAACGCAAGGACTGCAACGCCAACGCCTGCCATTCGCTGATCGGCAACTAAGCGAGGTCCCTGAGTAAATGATTGCACCGCAACTAGCGCACTCAAGAGCGCGATCGGAATCAGCGAATTAATCTTTAATATTCGTGGATGCGATAAGAATCGCTCTGGAACGCTATAGCCCAGGATCTTTAGCAAGAAGGCGAAAAGACTGGTGCCGATAACTGCAAGCCAGAACGGTTCAATTAAATTTATTTCCATATCTTGGCTCGCAATCCGAATAGAACTGCCAAGAGCGCCGTAGTGATAATTGGAACACCAGGGACAAAGTAAGGCGTCATCGCCAGTGCCAGTGCGCAAGCGGCAACTGCCAGCAAACGTTCACTCTTATTTGTTAAGCGCGGCCAAAGCAGGCCAAGAAAAGCTGCAGGAACAGCGGCATCCAGCCCCCAAGCGGCAGGATTTCCCATCGCTTGCGCACCTAGCGCGCCAGCTAATGTAAATAGATTCCAAAAGATATATACGCCGATACCGGTTAACCAGAAGCCTTGACGCGCTTCGCGCACGCCTAAGTGCTCTTGTGAAAGCGCAACACCTGTTGATTCATCAATCGTAATTTGTGCTGCGACCAAGCGTTTTAATCCGCGAACTTTTAAAACCGGAGCCATGCGCAATCCATACAAAGTGTTACGTACGCCTAGCAGCGTCGCTGTAGCAATACCGCTTAGCGCGCTACCACCGGCGCCAAGCACGCCAACTACGGCAAACTGAGATGCTCCAGTAAAAGTTAGAAGTGAGAGTAAACAGCTCTGCAAGACGCTAAATCCAGCGGCGACTGAGGCGGCGCCAAATGCGATCCCATAAGCGCCAACGGTGAGCGAAACGCTCAGCGATTGTGCGGCGGTGGCGCGGTTCACTCTAGACACGGGTGCATTCTGCCCTAGATATCCGTGGGCTCATAGCGCCATCTATATAAGGTGACGCCCATGAGCCAAGAAGTAATTTTCCGCGACGATGTGACCGTTGAACTCGTAAAGGCCAGCGCCAGCGATGCCGATGTAATTTGGGCGGCGCGCGTTTCCACTGCCGGTGAGCAATCAATGGATGAGATCGGGGAGGACCCTGCACGTTCTGCTGGGTTGATCAATTACTTGGCGCGCGAACGCCATGGCTCTCCATTCGAGCACACCTCAATGACCTTCTTCGTTAGCGCTCCAATATTTGTATTCCGCGAATTCATGCGCCACCGCATCGCTTCATATAACGAAGAGTCCGGGCGCTATCGCGAACTGAAACCAGTTTTCTACATTCCTTCAAAAGAGCGCAAACTTATTCAAGTTGGTAAGACCGGCGCATACACATTCGAAGATGGAACTCCTGAGCAGTTCGATATTTCAGTCAAGGCGATGAAAGATGCTTACCTAATTGCCTATGACAGCTATCAAAAAATGCTCGATGCTGGCGTTGCACGTGAAGTTGCGCGCGTTGTTCTGCCAGTTGCAACTTATTCTTCAATGTATGTTTCTATGAACGCGCGCGCCTTGATGAATTTTCTTTCACTACGCACCGCTCGTGAAGGTTCCCATTTCCCTAGCTACCCACAACGTGAAATCGAGATGGTTGCTGAAAAAATGGAAGCGGAATTCGCTAAATTGATGCCGCTTACATACGGAGCATTTGAAAAATCTGGACGGATCGCACCGTAAAACGGTAGGTTTCACCCATGACAATCGAGGCGCCATTCGGACGTATGCTCACCGCGATGGTGACCCCGTTCGATAAAAACGGCAAGATTGATTGGCCTGGAGTAGAAAAACTTGCGGCGCATTTAGTCGCCAGTGGTCACGACGGAATTGCCGTCAACGGCACAACTGGTGAGGCCCCAACTACCAAATCTTCCGAAAAAGAAGAGATCATCCGCGTAGTAAAAGACGTGGTTGGTCCAAAGATTTTTGTAGTTTCTGGTGCAGGCGATAACGAAACTGATTATTC
>JAXITH010000043.1:0-6495 GCA_034680185.1 Candidatus Planktophila sp. | reverse complement strand
GGTGATGCCTGCTGAGTAAACATCGCTGCGCGCATCTGCAATGCCGCGTTGTACTTGTTCGGGGGAGAGGTATGAAACGCTGCCCAGAACGATGCTGGATTCGGCGGTCATCGTTGTGCCGAGCAAAGGTCCTTTGGCAAGCCCAAAGTCTGCGATCTTGATCCGGCCTTCTTTGGAGATCAAGATATTTTCGGGCTTGATATCGCGATGAACAATTCCTAATTTATGCGCCGCGGCTAACGCGCTAAGCACCGGCAGAAGAAATTTAATTCCGCTAGATACAGAAAGGGAGCCTTGCTCATTTAGATATTCGCGAAGGGTGTGGCCTTCCACCATCTCCATAACTAGGAAGACCGCAGGCGTTCCGTTCTGGTTCCAACCTTGATCTTGCACAGAAACGATATTGGGATGAGACAAGGCCGCTGATGCTTTTGCCTCGCGAATAAAGCGTTCAACAAATTGTTCATCTTGAGCCAGATGCGGGTGCATGATCTTTACCGCGACTTTGCGATCTAGGCGGGTATCTACTGCTTCGTAAATAGTGGCCATGCCACCTGCTGCCATCTGGCGAAGGAGCTGATAGCGCCCATCGATTAGCTCGCCAGTTAGATCGGACATATCTGCAATTTTAGGTAGTTAAAATGAAATCTGCCTTTTCACGCGTTGAGTGTTGTGAGAAATATTGCGCTTGTGTTGTAAGCCACTTTTCCATCTCTTCTTGAACATGTGCACCATCGCGATTAACAACGCGTTTTAAGCCAGCTTCGGGCTCTATTTCCATCCAAATCAGAGCTGCAAATTTATCTTGAATCTCCTTATCGCCACTGCCAACGCCTTCCAGAATCAAGAGATCGCAAGGGGCAATTACTTCACTTTCGCCAAAGGTTGAAGTGCTCCAGTTATATCGCTGAATATTCGCTGGAGAATTCGCAAAATGTTGATCCACTAAATAGCTAAGCACCTTTGTCAGGTCTGCGGTAAGTGCGTTATCCCAGCCCGCATACAAGTCATCCATGTGAATGACCTGCACAGACATCTTGGTAGATAGAGCCAAGTAAATTTCATGAGCCAGCGTTGTCTTTCCGGCACCGGCTGGACCATCAATTGCAATGATCGGACGGGTTTTTCCCTTACAGAGATCGGATAGCGCTGCGATGAGCTCCATACCATTTGCTCCATCCCATAGCGGCGAGAATTGTGAAAGTTACATATAAGGCGGCAGTGAAAGGAAGATCTTGCGAAGCGTATAAAGCAACATAGCCGGCATCAACGACCAACCAAAGCACCCAGTTCTCGTACTTCTCATAAACCATAAGAATCTGAGCGGTGAGTGAACCGAAGAATAAAACTGCATCAACATAGGTTGAGGCTGCGCCCCAAGATTTGAGGACTGGCGCAAGTGCGAGAGTTGCCAAGATAATTGCCACCAAGACATATGCGCGATGGCTATTTTTCAAAGCACCTGGCTTGGCACCAGTTGGTTCCCATCCAAACCAACCAATTACGGCGGCGATGATAAAGACGATCTGCAGTGCAGCGCTGGCATAAAGCTCCCATTGCATGAAGAGAATTCCGTAAAGAACAGAGCTGATAGCCCACCACGGCCAAGTTATTCGCTTGCCGGTAATACCAAGTGCCACTCCGATAAAGGACGCGAGAACAGCGATGAACTCAAGATATGAAAGTTCGTATCCCCAAATTGTTACGAGTACATCTGATAAGAAATTGAATATAGATGGCATCACTTAAACCTTTCCGCATCCGCATTACCGGACGGGTCAAGCGGTCGATCTGGATTTCAGATCCTCTCAGCCGTATCAGCGGCTCCCGCAAGATTTACTTTAGCGCAAGCGCGCAATTACAGCGCTGAAATATGCCGCCAGCGCCACACGTGCGCGGCGCGCAGTTGAAGTTTTAGCGCGTTTGTTGAAGATGTCATAACCAATCTTTTCAACCTCATCAACGATGCCGCAGTACAACTCACTCGCCGCACGGATGCATGGCTGGCTCGTCTTATCTAATAGCGCGATTCCCGGTTCGGCATCCTTTTGCAATTGGCGAACGCGAGCGATTTGAAACTTTAGTGCGCTGATAATTTCTGGCGTTAACTTGCGAGCCTCTAGCATCTGACGAGTAACTCCATGCTCTGCGAGCTCTTGCAGCGGCAGGTATACGCGGCCGCGTTCTAAATCTTCACCAACATCGCGAATAAAGTTAGCGAGTTGGAAGGCAACGCCTAGATCCTTGGCGGCGTTAAGCGAGTTAACGGTATCTCCACCCAAGATCGGAACCATCTGTAAACCAATTACCGCAGCGGATCCATAAACGTATTCGTAAAGGTCATCGAAGGTTTGATATTCAGTAACGGTTAGATCCATCTCCATCGAATGGAGAAAATCAACGAAGTGCTGGTGGGGGATATCAAAACGTTTTACCGTATCAATAAGCGCACGGCCGACTAGATCTGAACTATCTCCCGTTTCTAAACCGCGCAGAACTTCAGAACTCCAATTGCGCAGAACTTCGGTTTTCTCTTGCGCAGTAAGAGTCGAAGCTAAATCATCGACGATCTCATCGGCGTAACGAGCGAAGCCGTAAAGGGCATGAACAAAGGGGCGTTTTGCAGCAGGTAGAAGAAGCGTTGCTAAGTAATAAGTCTTGCCGTGTAGCGAGTTAAGGCGCTTGCATTCTTCATAGGATGCGCGAAGTTCGGGATCAGTAATCCCGGCAGCGTTTAACTCACTCACTTACTTAACCGGACCTACGATTCGTTCTGCCGCTAAGCGACCAGAAATCAAAACCATTGGAACGCCAACTCCGGGCTGGGTACCAGATCCAGCAAAGACTACGTTTTCAAAACCTGCAGCAATATTGCGGGGACGGAAAGGTCCGGTTTGGAAGAAGGTATGTGCGCTAGCAAATGGCGCACCGCGTTCCATTCCTTGAGCTTGCCAATCAAGCGGCGTTGTCATTACTTCAGTTTCAATTGAATCACCAAAGCCGGTGTAACCACGATCTTCGAGAGTTTTAATCATGTGATCACGGTATGGACGCGCTTGGGTCTTCCAATCGATATCGGCATCCAAGTTTGGAGTTGGATAAAGAATGTAATAACTCTCTTTGCCAGCTGGGGCAAGAGCGGCATCGTCCTTGGTCGGAATTGTTACGAGAACTGAAGGGTCAGACATTAAAGTCTTCTTCTTAATCAACTCGTCGAATACGCCATCCCAGGATTCGCCAAAGTGAATATTGTGGTGAGCAACGTGGTCATATTTCTTGGAAGAACCAACTAGCAAAGTCGCGCAAGATGGTGAGTATTTAAGGCGCTTGATTGAAAGTGGAGTCTTGCCAAGGAGATCGCGCCAAACAACTGGTAGATCTGGGTTCATTACAACTACATCGCACTCAATGCGTTCGCCCTTATCAGTGATAACTGCCTTGGCGCGCGAGTTTTCGACTTCTAAGCGAGTAACTGTGGTGTTGTATTTAAATGTCACGCCATGCTTTTCGGCAGCCGCCGCAAGTGCGCGAGGAACGGCATGCATTCCGCCTTTAGGGAAGAAGACGCCGTTTACTGAATCCATATAAGCGATAACTGCATAAATTGCTAGCGCTTGTTGTGGGCTAACACCGGCATACATCGCCTGGAAGGAATAAACCTTTTGCAGACGTGGATCCTTTAAGAATTGATTTACCTTCGGTGAAAGTCGTCTAAATCCACCAAGTGCGATCAATCGCGCCAAGTTGGGAGTAAGCAAGTTCAAAGGTGAATCAATGTTGCGATCGATGAAGTCGTTCATCTCGTACTTATAAAGCTTGGTTACGAAATCTACGTAGTTGCGATAGCCAAGCGCTTCTTCAGCGCTTACGGTGCGACGGATCTCTTCTTCCATCTCTGCGGTGTTGGCATGCACATCGATCTGCGATCCATCATGATAAAAAGCGCGATATAGCGGCTTAAGCGGTGAAAGTTCTAGCCAATCCTTCATATCTTCGCCAACACAACTGAAGGCATCTTGGATAAGAGATGGCATAGTTAAAACAGATGGACCAGTATCAAATGAGTAACCATCTTTTTCTAGCAACCCATTGCGACCGCCAGGAACAGATTCGCGTTCAACGACAGTCACCTTGCGACCAGCTCCCGCTAAGCGAAGCGCAGCGCTTAGCCCTGCAAGTCCTGCACCAACTACGACGACGTGATCGGTCGGTCCTTTTACCTTTGCGGGCATTTAATGGCTCCTACGAGTTGCGCTAGTTGCGAGTTCAACGAGTAACTCGCGGGCTGAAGGGTCAATTTCATCAGAGTTTGCCGCAGTTAGCGCGTTGGAAAGTAGCCCCTCGATGAGATCTTCGACAACTTTGACTGCACCGGTTGCGGTGATGAGCGCGCGGATTTCTTCAATCTGATCTGAAGTTAGATCTTCGCGGCCAAGGGCTGCAGTGATCTTGGCAGCGCTTGCTTGGTCGGCGCGCTCTAAAGTCATCGCCATCAAAACGGTGCGCTTACCTTCGCGAATATCATCGCCAGCTGGTTTTCCGGTAACTGATGGATCGCCAAATATTCCGAGCATGTCATCACGTAATTGAAATGCTTCACCGAGTGGCAGTCCGTATGCGCTCAAGATATTGACCAAGTTCTTACGTTCTTCCGCATCGGTAATTGCAAGGGAGGCGCCTAAATGAAGCGGACGTTCGATTGTGTACTTACCTGATTTGTAACGAGCGATACGAAGTGAGCGATCAACGCTAGGGGAGCGTTCTCCTGCTTCGCGAACATCTAAATATTGTCCGGCCATTAATTCGATACGCATCTCATCATGAACTTTTAGCGCCGAAAGCAAAGCTTCATTTGTAATACCTGATGTGTGCAGCAAATGATCTGACCAAACTAAAGCTAAGTCACCGAGCAGAACTGCAGCGGCTTCTCCAAATTGATCTGCTAAACCATTCATCGCTTCTTGCTGATGTAAATTTTCGAAGTGGCGATGGATCGCTGGTTTGCCACGGCGCGTATCTGAGCGATCCATTAAGTCATCATGGATAAGTGCGCAGGCTTGTAAGAGTTCCAAGCTGGTAAATGCGCGGATATCCGCCGCCGTTGCTACCTTGCCAGTTGCTGCAAATCCGGCGTAGGCAAAGAGTGGTCGCAGACGTTTGCCACCTTCTAATAAGAAAGATTCGAGGGCATCACAAACCGGAATTAACTCAGAGCCAATGGCGCTTAAATATTCGCGCTGCAAGGTCAGATAAGACGTTAGCTCGCTCTGAACTGTTTCGCGTACCGCTAAAAGCGTGCCACGTGCATCGTTAACCACGGCGCAACGGTACCCTGACCGCGTGGAGATGCGCATGAAGAAGATCGGTGAAGGCGTTACTTACTCCTTCGAGTTCTTTCCTCCCAAAGACCCAGAAGGCGAAGAACGCCTCTGGAGTGCAATGAGCGCCCTCGAGCCAATTGCCCCTGATTTCATCTCAGTTACTTATGGCGCAGGTGGCACAACCCGCGATCGCACAATCCGCATCACCTCTGAAATTACCGCGCGAACTCATATTCCAACGGTTGCCCACTTAACCTGCGTTGGATCAACGCGCGATGAGTTAATCGAAATTTTGGCGCGCTACAAACAAGCAGGAATCCACAATATTTTGGCGCTACGTGGCGATCCAACCGGGGGACCGCGCGCACCTTGGACTCCAACTCCCGGCGGCTTAAATCATGCAGATGAATTAGTAACTCTTGCCGCAGAAGTCGGCGGTTTCACCATTGGCGTTGCGGCATTTCCTGATGGCCATCCCGCATCTGGCTTAGATTTTGCAGAAGATGTTGAAGTCCTACTTCGCAAAGAGAAAGCTGGTGCGACATTTGCTACAACGCAATTCTTCTTTGAAGTGGATAAATGGAAAGCGCTGGTTGATCGATTATCGGCACGCGGTTCAAATCTGCCAATCATCGCCGGAATCTTGCCGGTTACCAATGTAAATCAGTTAAACCGCATGGCCGAGTTAAGTGGCGTACCGATCTCATCAGCAATAGCCGAGCGTTTTGAAGCGCTTAAAGATTCACCTGATGATGTTCGCAAACTTGGCGTAGAAATTGCTACACAGCTATGTGAAGATTTATTGGAGGCAGGCGTTCCGGGTATTCACTTCTACACAATGAATACTTCTACGGCTACCCGCGAGATATTTGAACAAATCAAAGATAAGAAACGTGGATGAACCAAACTGAATTCTTTGCTAAATGGAGCGAGCTCCATGGCAACGCTGAGATTAAAGGAATCGTTAAGGCTTGGCTAAAGATTTCCTTCGCATCAGCCAAATTTGTATCTGCGCTGCGCTTAACTCCAAACTTACTCACGCTTCTCGGCATAGTCTTCGCCGCTGCGATGGCAGTTAATCCACTATCGCTCTGGACAATTCCACTTTTAGTTTTATCGCTCTACGCCGATGGCATCGATGGCAGCGTTGCGATTTACCAGAACCGCGCCAGTC
>JAXITH010000042.1:0-6599 GCA_034680185.1 Candidatus Planktophila sp. | reverse complement strand
ATTGACCTTGGTGAGCGTCCTTAGCAACTTCAAAAGCGCGCTCGACATCAGCGAGCCGACTCGATGGATGGCTCTCTTTGAGCGTTGCGATTAGTGGTGCAACAAGAGCGTTCAAAGAGTTAGGCCTTACTTATTGCCTTTACGCTTTGGTTGATTGCGAGGACCGCGGCCTGCACTTGGGCGGATCGCAGGGCGACCGGTCTGTTGAGTAGCGGCTACTGGTTCAACTCCACCACGAGAGGCTACGCGCTTAGCTAGAGCTTGCATTGCAGGCTCCTTCTCGCGAAGTGATGCCAAGAATGGAGGTGCGATAAAGATTGAAGAGTATGTACCGACTGCAAGGCCGATGAAGAGCGCCAGAGAAAGATCCTTAAGCGTTCCTGCTCCAAGTAAGCCAGCGCCAACGAAGAGAATTGCACCCACCGGCAAGAGCGCGATTAGTGAAGTGTTAGCAGAGCGAACGATTGTCTGGTTAACAGCAAGGTTAGCTGCCTGCGAATAAGTAACTTTGCCAACCGCGGCAACCGATTTAGTGTTCTCGCGAACCTTATCGAATACAACAACTGTGTCATACAGTGAGTAACCAAGGATCGTTAAGAATCCAATCACTGTTGCTGGTGTCACGTCGAATCCGACAAGAGCATAAATTCCAACGGTAATGAAAACGTCATGAACAACAGCAACAATTGCCGAAATCGCCATCTTAGGTTCAAAGATCATCGTCAAGAAGAGCATGATCACGATAAGAAATGCGATCAAACCGTAAAGCGCTTTCTTGGTGATCTCTTTACCCCAAGAAGGTCCAACAAGTTGGGTATCAATTGATTCAAGTGGAACGTTAAATGCAACAGTCAACGCAGATTCAACAGCGTTGGATTGCGCAGATGAAAGCGCTCCAGTCTGAATCTTGATCTTGTCATCACCGATCTTTTGGATGATCGCTTCGCCCGGAATATCTACTCCTGCGATTGCAGCGCGAGCCTGCTCAACAGTTGTTCCAGCCTTATTGACTGTATAAGAAGATCCGCCCTTGAATTCAATACCGAGGTGCAATCCTTGGATTACAAGAGCGCCAATCGATAGCAAGATAAAGACAGCAGAGATCGTGTACCAGCGACGGCGATTGCCGACGATGTTAAAAGAAGTTTCGCCAGAGTAAAGGCGACCACCAAGACCTGAGAGCTTTGACATCGCTTATGCCTCCAAAGAAGTTGCTGATTTTGTATTTTTCATGCCAATGCTCTTTGGTGATAGTCCAGAGAGTGGGTGGCCAGAAGAGAAGAACTTCATTCCCGCCAGGATGCTGACCATTGGCTTGGTGAAGAAGAAGACGATAATCAAATCGACGATCGTTGTTAATCCGAGTGTGAATGCGAAACCGCGAACACCACCAACGGCGAAGAAATAAAGCAGTAATGCTGCGATAAGAGAAACCGCATCCGCTACCAAGATTGTATGGCGAGCTTTGGCCCAACCGCTTTCAACCGCAGATCGGATAGATCTTCCTTCGCGCGCCTCATCTCGAATACGTTCGAAGAAGACGATGAACGAGTCTGCTGTAACACCGATAGCAACAATTGCACCAGCTATACCCGCCAAGGTCAAAGTAAAGCCGATAGTTTCACCGAGAACTAAGAAGAGTAGGTAAACGATCGCCGCAGCAAGTGCGAGCGATCCAACAACTACCAAGCCAAGACCACGGTAGTAAAGCAATGAATAGATCAGAACTAATCCAAGTCCAAGTGCACCAGCCAAAAGACCTGCGCTCAATTGGTCTGCGCCAAGTGTTGGTGATACTTGTTGAACTTCGCCGCGATCGAAAGCTAGTGGAAGTGCACCATACTTCAAGACGTTTGCAAGATCCTGAGCTTCAACTTGTGAGAACGAACCGGTGATCTGCGCATTTCCAGAAGGAATCGCTTCGTTGATTCGAGGAGCAGAAACAACCAAACCATCAAGAACGATGGCAACCTGATTTAGCGGAGATTGCAAAGTTGTAACACGATTGGTTAGTGCACCGAAGGCCTTAGTTCCTTCGCCGTTAAATGTCAGTGATACAAACCAAGCCAAACCTTGAGCTGGGTCGTAACCTGCTTCAGCAGCAGAAACTTGAGTTCCTAGAACTTCGGCTGGGCCGAGAATGTACTTTGCTCCACCATCGCGTGAGCAAGAAACAATTGTGTCTGCTGGGCTATCGGCGCCTGTTCCTTCTCGATTAGCTGCATTCGTACAATCAATAGCTGCGTACTTTGCATTTAGCTCGGCGCTTACGCCGGCGGCTGGAGTTGCTGCAGTAGATGAATCCCCTGCTAGTGAAATTCCAGCACTCTCTGCAAGAACTTGGCGGAAACGAAGTTCAGCAGTTTGACCAACTAGATCAACAACGCGTCGTCCAGAATCTCCCGGAACAGAGATAACGATCTGACGGTTTGTTCCGCTTCCTTGCGCTGTTACTTCACTTTCGGCCACACCGATTGAGTCAACGCGTTGGCGAATAATTGATACCGCTTGATCGATCGCTTCAGATGTAATCTTATTTGCATCATTGGAAGCACGTGGCTGCAAGGTGACGCTGGTGCCTCCACGCAGATCAAGGCCTAAACGGACAGATGAAACGCCTTGGATAAAGGTCGTAACAAGAAGGCCGAGCACGATGACCGCAAGGATCGTTAATGAACGGCCAGAGCGAGCAGGGCTCTTCACAGTTTTATTTGGTGTGGACATAAGAGCAGAGTCTAGGCGTTGGGCGCGGGCGTGTCGAAAAGGGTGGCTATCCCCGCAGGAGGGGTCCGGCCGATATGGCGCCATCCCATTTCGGTCGCGATTCGACCACGTGGAGTTCGCGCCATAAATCCATTTCGAACCAAAAAGGGCTCAGCAACTGCTTCGACAGTCTCGGTCTCTTCGCCAACTGCAATCGCCAGCGTTGAAAGCCCTACCGGTCCCCCATTAAAACGTTCGATAAGCGCTGTTAAAACAGAGCGATCGAGACGATCTAAGCCTTTTTCATCGACTTCATACATCTCAAGGGCGGCCATGGCATCGCCATGCGTTAAGTCATTTCCCTGTTGATTAGAAGAGCCCGTTGAGCGAACTTGAGAATAATCGCGAACGCGGCGAAGTAAGCGGTTTGCGATGCGAGGGGTTCCGCGAGATCTGCCAGCAACTTCAACGACCGCATCTTCTTCTATGGTCAGTTGAAGCAGCGCCGCACTTCGGCGAATAACTTCGGAAAGCTCTTCAGTTTCGTAAAAATCCAAATGGGCTGTGAAACCAAAACGATCTCGCAGTGGACTGGGTAGTAAACCTGCGCGCGTTGTTGCGCCAACTAAAGTAAATCGCGGAAGCTGTAATGGAATAGCAGTCGCTCCCGGTCCTTTACCAACGACAACATCAACTCGGAAATCTTCCATCGCTAGATAGAGAAGCTCTTCTGCCGGACGTGGGAGGCGATGGATTTCATCCAAAAATAAAATTTCGCCTTCAACCAGCGAAGATAAAATCGCTGCTAAGTCACCAGCATGGGTAATCGCAGGGCCACTTGTAATGCGAATTGGAGTTTGCATTTCGCTAGCCAAAATCAGGGCAAGCGTTGTCTTTCCAAGTCCTGGTGGACCGCTCAAGAGAATGTGGTCGGCTGCGGACCCACGTGAACGCGCCGCAGATAGCAGAACATCTATTTGATCACGGACGCGATGTTGTCCGATGAAGTCACTGAGAGTTTTGGGGCGAAGCGCATGCTCGGCTGCAGAATCGTCTTGCGAAAATTCTGGGGCAACTAAACGATCTTCGCTCATATCTTTGTTCACCTTAGCGACCGCCTTGCGATAGAGCGCGTTTAAGTAAGTCAGATAGTTCCAAGTTTTGTGCTTCAATCCCATCTTCGGCTAATCGTGAGACAACCTGTGAAATTGCAACATCCGAGTCTTTGGCACTAAAGCCGAGTGAAACCAAAGCGCTAGTTAGCTGTTCGCGCCAAGCTGGTTGATGATGTGCGCTCTTTGTGGCTGTTCCAAAATCGCTCAGCTTTCCCTTTAACTCAAGAATTAAACGTTGCGCACCTTTTCTGCCGATACCTGGGACCTTTTCAATTGCAGAAATATCTTCTTGGGCGACAGCGATGGAAAGCTGAGAAGGTGAAAGCGCTGAAACGATTGATAGCGCCACCTTCGGTCCAATTCCACTTACGGTTTGAACTAATTCGAAGAGAACTCTTTCGCCATCTTCGAGAAAACCGAAAAGAGTTAGCGAATCCTCGCGGACGACCAAAGTCGTAAAAAATTGAGCGGCAACTCCGATATTCAACTGCGATGAAGTCTTTTGAGTGATGGAGAGTGAGAGTCCAACTCCCCCAACTTCGACGATCGCTTTGTCGAGCGAAATCGAACGTACGGTGCCGTTGATTAACGAAATCATTTCCTTACCAACTTAGCTAAGCGGGATTTTTCTGCCGCTAAAGCAGTAGCAATTTTATTGTTTCCGCCACCGCGCCAGATATGGCAGATCGCTAACGCCAAAGCATCGGTGCTATCTACTGGTTTCGGAATTTCGGTAAGAGAAAGTAAACGTTTGACCATTTCGGCTACTTGAACTTTATTTGCGCGACCAGACCCAGTAACTGCGGCTTTGACTTCGCTTGGGGTATGCATGACAACCGGAATGCCCGCACGGGCCGCTACAAGAAGTGCGATGCCCGCTGCCTGTCCCGTGCCCATAACGGTTCGAACATTGTGCTGCGAGAAAACTCTTTCAACTGCAATTCGATCCGGCTTATTTTCTTCCACCCAAGTAGTTAGTTCGCGTTCGAGTTGAAGTAAGCGTTGCTCTAGCGGATCTTCACTCGGGGTTTTAATAACGCCAACGCTGATCAAACGAAGCGGTGACCCGGGAAGGCCTTCAATAACGCCAATACCGCAGCGAGTTAAGCCGGGATCGACCCCGAGAACTCGCAGTAAAGGTTGGCTCATAACTTCAAAGCCTATGACTTGGATAGCGAAGAGTTAGGAAAGGCTCGCCATAACTTCATCAGAGACATCGAAGTTGCTGTAGACGTTCTGCACATCGTCTAGCTCTTCGATTGCATCGATGAGTTCAAATACCTTTGTAGCACCTTCAGCATCGAGCGGAATCGACATCGACGGTAAGAAGGAAGAATCTGCTGATTCATAATCGATACCGGAGCCTTGAAGCGCGGTGCGAACTGCTACCAAATCGCTGGCCTCGCAAACCACTTCAAAAGATTCTCCAAGATCGTTTACTTCTTCCGCGCCCGCTTCGAGAACAGATTCCAGCACCTTCTCTTCGGTGACTCCACCATTCTTGGAAACGATGATTACGCCTTTTCGGTTGAAGAGATACGAAACCGAACCTGGATCGGCCATCGAACCGCCGTTGCGAGTTACCGCAACACGAACTTCAGATGCTGCACGATTTCGATTATCAGATAAACATTCGATCATGATTGCAACGCCATTTGGACCGTAGCCCTCGTACATAATTGTCTGCCAGTCTGAACCACCGGATTCAAGTCCAGCGCCGCGCTTTACCGCGCGCTCAATATTGTCAGCGGGCATTGAATTTTTCTTCGCTTTGGCGATCGCATCAAAGAGAGTTGGGTTTCCATCAACATCTGGACCACCATTGCGCGCAGCAACTTCAATAGCCTTAATTAGCTTTGCAAAGTTCTTTGCACGACGACTATCGATAACAGCCTTCTTATGCTTAGTCGTTGCCCATTTGGAATGGCCTGACATGGCTAAACCTCAAACTTTCACTCTAGAAAAAGGTCATGCGACCTAATAAGTATGCGCTTACTTTATCGCGCCGGTGCAGACTTCATCAAAGAAGTAGCGATGCACGCCTAAATCTCCCGTGAGTTCCGGGTGAAATGATGTCGCCAGCAAGTTGCCTTGGCGTACGGCTACGGCATGTGATCCATCTGCGGTTTTAACCTCAGAAAGGATCTTCACATTTGAGCCAACTTCCTCTACCCATGGGGCGCGAATGAAGACGGCATGCAAACTGCTCCCCTGAAACTCCAAGTCGCTTTCAAAGGAATCTACCTGGCGACCAAAGGCGTTGCGACGTACCGTCATATCAATTCCGCCAAAAGTTTCTTGGCCTTCGGCGCCATCAATAATTCGATCCGCAAGCAGAATCATTCCGGCGCAAGAGCCGTAAGTTGGCATTCCTTCTGAGATTCGTTTCTTAATTGGATCAAAGAGATTAAAGGTTCGAGCCAGTTGTGAAATCGTCGTTGATTCTCCACCGGGAAGAATCAGAGCATCGACTTCAGCCAACTCTTCCGGGCGGCGAACTGTCAACGCCGCATGGCCAGCGGTCTTTGCTGCGACAAGATGTTCGCGAAAGTCACCTTGCAGTGCAAGAACACCAATCTTCATTTTATTGAAGAATTACCAACCGCGTTCGGCAAGGCGATGTGGAGCTGGTAAATCTGCAACGTTAATTCCAACCATCGCTTCGCCTAAACCGCGTGAGGCATCGGCGATAACTTTGGCATCTTCAAAGAAGGTAGTTGCCTTAACGCAAGCGGCCGCGCGAGTTGCAGGATCTCCTGACTTGAAGATTCCTGATCCGAT
>JAXITH010000041.1:0-6626 GCA_034680185.1 Candidatus Planktophila sp. | reverse complement strand
CCTGCCTTTAACGGGCTTGGCGCACCTTGGTGGGATCGTGAAGCAACCGGAATCATCGCAGGGCTAACCCGAGGCAGCAGCCGCGCAGATCTTGCAGCAGCCGCGCTTAGATCAACTGCCGCACAAATAAACGACGTTCTAGAAAATTTTGCTAAATCTGGAATCAAAATAGATTCGCTCTATGCCGATGGTGGTGGAGCACGCAATCAATACTTAATGCAGATGCTCGCCGACCTTGGTGGCAAGAAAATTAAATCGTCACAACTACTTGAACTATCCGCCTTCGGTGCTGCGATGGTTGCCGCAATTGGTGCGGGCCTTGCCACCATTTCAGATATCGAAAAGATCGAACTTAAGTACGATGAGTATTCACCGCGCCTTTCTGATGAAGAGCGCGAAAAAGCCCTTAAAACATGGCGAAAAGCCTTGGCCGCATCCCGCATGAAAGATCGCTAAAGCCCTATTCACCAACTGTTTTAACTCGTAAGATTTCAACAACAAAGAAGAGAGAAGGCGCGAAAATGGGAAAACTAACTTACGGAGCAGGCATCTGGGCCTTTGGCCAATTTGTTGATCGCTATGCCGGAGACGGTTACGGCCCAACGCGTACTAGCCAACAGATGATTGAAGATGCCGCCAAAGTCCCTGGCCTTAAGCACCTAGATATAAATGTGCCCTTTGATATTCCAGAGCGCACTGCAGTTGAGATAAAGAAGATGCTCGATGACAACGGGCTAATCTGCCGCGCAACAACTCCACACATCTACATGCGCGAATATGTAAAGGGTTCATTTACCAATCCAGATACCAAGTTACGTTCACAAACTAAGGATCGCGTTCGCGAAGCCATCGCTGCCGCTGAAATACTGGGCGCAACTTACGTTAAATTCTGGCCGGGTCAAGATGGGTTTGATTTTCCACTTCAAGCAAATTACCTTCAGATTTGGGATTACACCATCAACGGTATCCGTGATCTGGCAAATGAAAACCCCAAGGTGCAATTTGCAATCGAATATAAATGCAAAGAACCACGTGTACGCATGACTCTTGCAACGGCAGCCAAAACCCTTCTTGCAATCAGCGAAATGAAAGTTAATAACGTTGGAATCGTGATGGACTTTGGTCACTCACTTATGGCGCAAGAGACTCCAGCTGAATCACTTCTTCTTATTCACCGTCACGGCAAATTAGTTAGTGCTGAACTAAACGATAACTGGCGCGGTTGGGATGACGATCTACCAGTTGCATCAGTTCATTTATTCGAAACCATCGAATATATGTTGGCACTTCGCAGCATCAATTGGACCGATCCAATATTGCTTGATCAATTCCCATTCCGCGAAGATCCAGTGCGCGCGCTTACTCGCAGCATCGAAATCATTACCTACCTTGAAGAAGTCTGCGATCGCGTAGATATCGCTGCCCTCAATCAGGCTCAGAACTCGCAAGATGCGCTGGCTGCACAGGCGGTTATCTGGGATGCCTTGATGCAGGAGAAGCGTTTCACGCGGTAACTAAGTAGATGTAAACTTCCCCTGTACTTGGAGACGTCGCATAGCCCGGTCGAGTGCGCCTCACTGCTAACGAGGTAAGGGGTTAAACCCTTCAGGAGTTCAAATCTCCTCGTCTCCGCTCATTAAATTGGCTACAAGAGTTAGGCACATTCCATGCGTTTCATAACCGAGCCACAATTCGACCTTACCTATGACGATGTCTTTATGGCTCCCTCTAATTCAGAGATATCAAGCCGCATGGAAGTTGATCTAGATACTCAGGACGGCACCGGAACAACAATTCCGCTAGTTGTTGCAAACATGACTGCAATTGCCGGTCGACGCATGGCCGAGACGGTCGCACGTCGCGGTGGAATCGTGGTTATTCCGCAAGATATTCCGCTAGCTGTTGTTGAAGATGTGATCGCTTCAGTGAAAGCTAGCCACTCATTCTTTGAAACTCCTATTACTTTGACCCCACAACAAACGGTTGCCGATGCAACAAGTTTGATCAATAAGCGTGCACATGGCGCCATTGTTATTGTCGAAGGCAAGAAGCCAGTTGGAATCATCACTGAAGATGATCTTCATAGCGTTGATCGCTTTACACAACTTGGCCAAGTGATGACCCAAGAGCTCACAACCATGCCAGACACACTCGATCCCCGACAAGCATTCGATTTTCTAAATGAAAAGGTGCGCACTGTTGCACCTGTTGTATCTGCAAATGGCGAACTCGTTGGAATTGTTACTCGCACAGGCGCCCTACGGGCCACTTTGTATAAGCCCGCTTTAGATGCGAAGTCTCGCTTACGTATTGCAGCCGCAGTTGGAATTAACGGAGATATCGCAGAAAAAGCTGCGAAGTTGGTCTCTTTTGGTGCGGACGTACTTGTTGTCGATACCGCACATGGGCACCAGAAGAAGATGATCGAAGCTCTGCAGATTATTAAGAAACTCAACCTTGGTGTGCCAATCGTTGCTGGGAATGTTGTTACTGCAGAAGGCGTTCGCGATCTCATCGCCGCAGGTGCTGACATCATTAAAGTCGGTGTAGGACCAGGTGCGATGTGCACAACACGTATGCAGACAGGCGTTGGCCGCCCACAATTTTCTGCAGTGCTGGAATGTGCAGCAGAAGCAAAGAAACTCGGCAAACATGTTTGGGCAGATGGCGGTGTTCGACACCCTCGTGACGTGGCACTGGCGCTTGCCGCTGGGGCATCACAAGTAATGATCGGCTCTTGGTTTGCAGGAACATACGAATCGCCTGGCGATCTACTTCGCGATAGCGCGGGACGCCCTTATAAAGAATCTTTTGGCATGGCATCAAAGCGCGCAGTGGCTGCACGAACATCTAAAGAAGATGCCTTTGATCGCGCTCGAAAAGCCTTATTTGAAGAAGGAATTTCCTCTTCAAAGATGTATCTAGATCCAACACGTCCCGGAGTCGAAGATTTAATTGATGAAATCATTTCCGGACTTCGCTCATCTTGCACGTATGCAGGTGCTAGATCGCTGGAAGAGTTTGCAGAGCGCGCAGTGGTCGGAATTCAATCTGCATCTGGATATGCAGAAGGACGCCCTTTAAATCAATCTTGGCGTGGCTAAGTAACTTCTTTAGATCTGCTCAAAAGCTGATTACTTAGTTAGTTCGCGCAATCCCGCAACAAGACGTTTTACATCATCGATAGTGCTGTATGGCGCTAGCCCTGCACGCACTGCGCCTTTATCTTCAAGCCCTAAAGCACGAGAAGTTTCCAATGCGTAGAAATTTCCGGCAGGTGCGTTCACATTCAACGTAGCTAAGTGCTTGTAAACCGCAGCGCCTTCAATACCTTTAAGGTTGAAATACAACGTTGGTGTTCGTTTTTTAGCGTGTCCATAAAGGGTAATGCCAGGAAGTTTCGCTAACTCAGACTCCATATACTCAAAGAGAGTATCTTCGTATTTTTCAAGTTCTGTCATGGAATGAACCAGGCGCTCACGACGGCTGCCTGTGCCGCCCGGGACCATATCTGCAAGGTAATCAATTGTGGCGATACATCCAGCCATCAATTCATACGGCAGAGTTCCAAATTCAAAGCGCTCAGGCACATTGTTTGTCGCAGGCAACAATTTGTCGTTATTTAAGGTTTTAAGAAGTTCTGGATCTGCAGCAATAGCTGCGCAATGAGGTCCAAATATTTTATAGAAAGACAAACCAAAGAAGTCGGCGCCCATAGCTTTCATATCAATTGAGCTATGTGGAGATAAATGAACACCGTCCACGTAAAGCAGCGCTTTTGTCTTATGTACTTCCTTAGATATCGCATGAATATCTGGTCTTGTACCTAAAGCATTTCCAGCACCAGTTACTGCAACCAGGCGGGTCTTGTCATTTAGTAGTTCAGTTATTGCTGAAGTCGCTAGTTCGCCGGTTGCTGGGTCAAACTTTGCCCAACGAACTACCGCGCCAACAGCTTCTGCGGCTTGGACCCAAGGTCGAATATTTGAATCATGATCGAGAGTAGTAACGATGATTTCATCACCAGGCGCCCAAGTCTTAGCTAGCGTTCTAGAGAAGTCATATGTGATCTGCGTCCAGCTGCGCCCGTAAACAACGCCCAAGGGATCTGCATTTACAAAATCAGCAACTGCTTGGCGAAAGCCAAGAACTATCTCTTCAGCATTTTTTTCAGAGAGCGTTGTAGTGCTGCGGTTTGAAATTGGCTTCGTAATCGCTGTAGCGATTGCCTGTCCGACTTGTGTAGGAACTTGGCTTCCACCAGGACCGTCGAAGAAAGCCAATCCAGAATTTAAAGCTGGGAAATCGGCGCGTATTTTCTCGACATTAAAGGTCATAGCGCCAATTAAAGCAGCGCAACTATGGCGATTCAATAGATCGAGCGCCGCTTGATCAACCCCCAATTAGTTAGGATCACGTGAGCCTCACCGCTAGCTCGACATAGATTTCATCCCTTGACGCGTTCGAATCTCCTCGCCCCAGCCATAATTTTCACAAATGTTCCCTCCTCAGGGATTTTTAATATTACATATGTATTCTCCCTCGAATGAAACGCAAGAAATTAACGGTAATCGCCACAACTTCTGCTTTTGCTCTCTTTTGCATGGCTGCGATAGCGGCCGAGAATGCGGTCTCGTCAAAGATTGAATACCGAGTAGAACAACAGTTGCCAGGCGCTTCAGGCATCAGCGCCTCAGTACCGCTACTAGATATACCAAGTATCTTGAAATCAGAGACAATTAATTCGGTTGAGATAAACATTAATGAATACACGTTAAAAAACAGCGACAAGAAATCGTCTCTGACGATTATTGCTAAAAGCGTAAGTAAATCCAAGCCCACTCAGATTGGATTTTTGGATATCACATCAACGGTTCCCGTTTCACAGTTACTAGCCGAATCTGGCTTCAACGATGCAGAAATAGTTGATGGCGCCTTGCAAATATCTGTTGGAGCAGGTGGGCTTGGTAAAGCCATAATTGTTCCGAAGTATTCAAACAACCAGGTTTATTTCCAAATTAAAAGTGTCTCGGTAATGGGTAGCCCAATCCCAGCATCATCGCTTCCTACAGACATTCAGGAGCAAATCAAGAGCCGAAGCGCCAAAAACCTAACTGTTCCGACAGGCTTAAAAGTGAAATCTGTTTCAATAAGTACCAAAGGACTCTCAGTTAATTTCCAAGGAAAAAACATTAATTTAGATAACCTTGCCTTATCGCTCTAGGAGAATCTATGAATATCAATGTAAAGAAAGTGCTTCCTAAGGATCCATCATTTTTTAACGGCCATCAGGCAATCCGCATCGCAACTGGGCTTTTTCTACTTTTGACAATTGTGCGAAGCTGTATCCATCTCTTCTCTTCTGATGGCGGTGCAAACAGCATCGCAGGAATAGATATTTCCGTCGAAGGTGGAGATAACATCATCGCCATCTTCCATCAATGGGGAGCCATTCAACTTATTCTTGCGGTTCTTTTATCTGTTCTTTTCCTTCGTTATCCAGGATTCTTACCACTGATATTGCTTACGCTCGCAATGGATCCAATCATGCGATTTATCTCAGGACAGATCAAACCTCTTATAACAGATGGCCCGCCACCTGGAGAAAGCTTGAATTGGCCAGCCTTCTTTCTAGTATTTCTACTATTTATTGGGTCTTTAATCGAGAAAAAGTCAAAGAAAGATTAAATCAGCAAGTTCCAGAATCAAACGTGCGGGCGATATCCACGCGTGGGCGTCGAATCAACCTCAGGTAAGACGTCGTAATCAGAGCCTGTAAACTTCGATAGTGCCTCATTACAAAGTAGCGATCGTCGGTGCAGGTCCAGCCGGCTACTTTGCAGCGCAAGCGCTTCAAAATCTGCAGACCGATGATCTGCAATTTTCTATCGACATGATTGAACGCCTGCCGACCCCGTGGGGCTTGGTCCGCAGCGGGGTAGCGCCAGATCACCCAAAGATTAAGACTGTTGCAAAGGTATTTGAAAAGATCGCAACAGCTGGAAACTTCCGCTTATTCGGCAATGTTGAGCTCGGTACAGATGTATCCATCGAACAACTCAACGAGATGTATGACGCCGTTGTTATCGCCACTGGTTCAGCGGTGGGTAAGAAGCTTGGCATCCCCGGCGAAGATCTTCCAGGATCTATCTCGGCTGCGCACTTCGTGCCTTGGTATAACGCACACCCAGACTTTGCAGATTTCAAGATTGATTTAAATTGCACCTCTGCAGTTGTAATCGGCGCCGGAAACGTTGCCATGGATGTAGCGCGTATGTTGGCACTTGAACCAAGTGAGCTAGATCCAACAGATACTGCAGATCACGCGATTGCAGTGCTTAAAGAATCTACGATCCGCGAAGTTGTGATTAGCGCTCGTCGCGGACCAGAGCATGCGGCGTTTACATCTCCTGAACTTCGTGAACTTCCGAAGTTGGAGCACACCAACGTTTTGATGGCTAAATCAGATATCGAAGCGGCGATTACACGTGCAGGCGAAGAGATTGAAAAAGACACGAAGAGCAATCTTGATGCGATGTTGTTGATCTCTGAAAAAGAGGCGACAAACCACGATCGCACGATGAAGTTTCAATTCCTTGCCACACCTGTTGAAGTCAAAGGCAATG
>JAXITH010000040.1:0-6643 GCA_034680185.1 Candidatus Planktophila sp. | reverse complement strand
GAATGATTGCAGGATTGGAAGAACCAACGGTTGGAAGTATTCGCCTTGGCGAAACAGATATCACGACAACAAAGCCGTACCAACGTCCAATCAATACAGTTTTTCAGAACTATGCGCTATTTCCGCACCTGACTATCTTTGAAAATATCGCCTTCGGTCTTCGCCGTCGCGGAATTAAAGATGTTGATGCAGAAGTAAATAAAGTTCTTAACTTGGTCGAGCTTCCTCACCTGGCAGGTCGTAAGCCGACTCAACTTTCAGGTGGACAGCAACAGCGAATCGCACTTGCTCGCGCGATCGTAAATAAACCAGCTCTGCTGCTTCTTGATGAACCCCTTGGCGCACTAGATCTCAAGCTACGTCGTCAGATGCAGATTGAACTCAAGTGGATCCAGAAAGAAGTTGGCCTTACCTTCGTACACGTAACCCACGATCAGGAAGAAGCCATGACTATGGCTGACACCATCGCAGTTATGAATGAAGGCCAGATTGAGCAAATGGGTTCTCCTGCAGATCTTTACGACAATCCAGAGACTGCATTCGTTGCTAACTTCCTTGGTCAATCAAACCTGATTAAGGGAACAATCACCGGAAACGACGGAGATTCACTAGTCGTAGATCTCTACGGTCAGAAGATTTCGGTTCCAAAGAGCCGTTCACATGCAGTTGATAACTCAATGTATGCCGGCATCCGTCCTGAAAAATTCCGTATCTCTCTTCTCGACACCCCTGTCTCAGGTAACGTTTTAACTGGCGGGCGCATCGAAGATGTTTCGTACATCGGTGTATCTACTCAATACCAGGTTGAAATGCCTTGGGGACAAGAGCTCATGGTCTTTGAGCAAAATGATGATGGAGTAGCGCCATTTAACAAGGGCGATGCCGTCAATATTTCTTGGGCACCGGTCTTTACCTTCGCACTTCGCGGAGATGAAGATGTAACCGCTGGTTCAGAAGTAAACCCTGAAGATCCAGACGAAGAGTAAGTTGTAGCTTCGATGGGAAAGATTCGCACTCCATATTTACTTTTGCTTCCAGGATTTGGCTTCCTCTTTACCTTCTTCATCCTGCCGATTGTAAATTTGGCGCAGACTTCAACGCAGACAGCGGTCGGCGGGGGAGACACCGGCGAATACGAGCAGACCTATCGCTTTCAAAACTACATCGATGCCTTCCTTGAAAATAAAGAGCAGTTTGGTCGCTCATTTGTATACGCAACTATCGCAACGCTTTTGGCGCTAGCTATTTCATACCCATTGGCTTACGCCATTGCCTTTAAGTCAGGTAAGTACAAGAACTTCTTTCTCGTCTTGGTGGTTGCACCGTTCTTTACATCTTTCTTACTTCGTACCGTGGCCTGGAAGCAGATCCTGGGTGAAGAAGGCTTCGTTGTTCCAACGTTGCGAACGCTAGGAATAATTAGCGATAGCACAACGCTGACTTCAACTGCGTTTGCAGTCGTTATGGGCATGACCTATAACTTCTTGCCATTTATGACTTTGCCGCTTTACGCCTCAATCGATCGCATTGATCCGCGCACCCTTGAAGCATCCGGAGACTTATACGCCAATGGATTTACAACATTCCGCAAAGTCACACTTCCGCTCTCTATGCCAGGCGTAGTCGCTGGAACGCTTCTCACATTTATTCCTGCAGCCGGTGACTATGTAAATGCTGCGATCCTCGGTAGCCCAAATACCAAGATGATCGGAAATGTCATCGAATCTCGTTACTTCAAAATTGTTGATTACCCAACAGCGGCGGCGCTCTCATTTACCTTGATGGCAGCAATCCTGATTTTGGTTACTGTTTATATTCGTAAGGCCGGAACGGAGGAGTTGGTATGAGCAAGAAAATTGCAGATGCTGCAGCTCCAAAGATTTCTCCTGTCATAAAGTTTCAGCGCTGGTTTGGCCGTAACTTAATTCGCGTCTATATGTTCCTGGCATTTACTTACCTGTTTATCCCAGTTGCCTACACCTTCGCGTTCTCCTTTAACGATTCCGGCAAGAGCAATCTCGTCTGGAAGGGTTTCACTTTCGATAACTGGAAGAATCCTTGTGGCGCCCCAGAAGTCTGTAACGCCCTGGCTAATTCGATAAAGATTGGTTTTCTGGCAACCCTCTTCTCAACAATTTTGGGAACGATGATCGCCTTTGCAATCGGGCGCCATAAATTCCGGGGTCGTTCAACATCCAACCTTTTGATTTTCTTGCCGATGGCAACACCTGAAATTGTTCTAGGTGCTTCCTTGCTTTCGCTTTTCTTGGTATTTCAAATCAACCCAGGATTTTGGCCAACGGTAATCGCGCATGTGATGTTCTGTATCTCGTTCGTGGTTGTAACCGTAAAGGCGCGAATCGCAAGCCTGGACCCGCGCCTGGAACAAGCTGCGATGGATTTATACGCAAATGAATTTCAAACTTTCCGCCGCGTAACTCTTCCATTAGTTGCCCCAGGAATCGCAGGTGCTGCGCTCTTAGCCTTTAGCTTGTCTTTCGATGACTTTATTATTACCAACTTCAATTCAGGAACTGTTATAACTTTCCCTAAGTTTGTTTACACAGCGGCCGCGCGCGGTATTCCGGCGCAGGCCAACGTGATCGGTTCGGGAATGTTTTTCCTCGCCCTTGCGATAGTTATCGCGGGTCAGATAGTAAATCGTCGCAAAGCCCGCTAATATAAAGTCCAACTACTAGTAGTAATTGCAGAGGTGATTTCCGGGAAAACCCGGGATAAGCGATGGCCACCATCGATCCTTCGATTCTTAAACATTTATCTCAAATGCAGCCCGAGCTTTACTGGCTGGATCAAGACCCACTCGAACCCTTGCCTCACCCGACCTTAATTGGGGATGTCACAACCGACCTTTGTATCGTTGGTGCGGGCTACACCGGACTTTGGACTGCTCTATTGGCGAAAGAAGCCAATCCAGAACGTGAAGTGATCCTTGTAGAACAAAGTTGGACAGGGGCTGGAGCATCTGGACGTAACGGTGGCTTCTGCAGTTACTCACTCACACATGGATTTATGAATGGTTACAGTCGCTTTAAAGATGAGATGGCGATAATCGAAAAATTAGGTCGCGAAAATCTCGATGCGATTGAAGCGACCATCACTAAATACGGAATTGAATGTAATTTCGAATGGAACGGCGAATATAGAGTCGCGGTAGAAGATTGGCAGATGAAAGGCCTGAAAGAAGAGGCTGATCTACGCAACTCATTTGGCGACAATGTTGAGCTATTGAATCAGGAAGAGATTCAATCTCGCATCAAATCACCAATCTATAAGGGCGCGCTATGGGATCCAGATGGAACAGCTCTGGTTGACCCAGCTCGTTTAGTTTGGGGTCTCGAACGCGCTTGCATCAAACTCGGTGTAAAGATTTATGAGAATTCACATGTAGATCGTTTGGAACGAACCAAGAATGGCATGATTGTTCATACTCCTTACGGAAGTGTCTACGCGCACAAAGTCGCACTTGCCACCAACGTCTTTAAATCCTTGATCAAGCGTGCTCATAAATATGTTGTACCGGTATACGACTTCCAACTTGTAACTGAACCGCTCACCGCCGAACAACTTGAATCAATTGGTTGGAATGGTCGTGAAGGTTTGTCGGATGCTGGAAATCAATTCCATTACTATCGAATGACCAAAGATAATGAAATTCTTTGGGGTGGATACGACGCTATCTATAACTTCCGCGGCAAAGTGCGACAAGAGTACGAAACAGATGCCGAGACTTATGCCCATTTAGCAGAAGCATTCCTTGAAACTTTTCCGCAGTTGAAGGGAATTAAATTTACCCACGGCTGGGGTGGAGCAATTGATACTTGCTCACGATTCTCACCTTTCTGGGGAATGGCGCATCGCGGTCGAGTCGCATACGTTTTAGGTTTCACGGGTTTAGGCGTTGGCTCCACACGCTTTGGTGCACAAGTTATGTTGGATCTTCTCGATGGCGTAGATAACGAGAGAACACAATTGCAGATGGTTCGTAAGAAACCAATGCCGTTCCCACCGGAACCATTTAGATTTATCTTCATTCGCCTTACACAGTGGTCCATTAACAAGGCAGATGAGAATGGTGGAAAACGCAATCTCTGGCTTAAATTGCTGGATTCGCTCGGCCTAGGTTTCGATTCTTAAAGATTTACAACTATCCTTAAGAAATGGCGAACCATGGCAATATGTACGGACCTAGTTTTACATTTCTAGGTATCCCGCAGTGTGACCTCGATATCCCGCAGAGCTATGCCGATGCGGATGTGATCATTCTTGGTGCGCCGATAGATTCAGGAACATCTCATCGTTCGGGTGCAAAATTTGGACCGCAAGCCATTCGCGGTGGAGATTATTTGCCGCATGATGCAGAGCGTCCGCACCTTGCACTGCGCATTGATGCGTTAAAAGCGCTTAAGGTTTATGACGCCGGAGATTTGATGATGCCACCCGGTGATTTAGTTTCATCACTAAAAGTTCTTGAAGAAGCGACCGAGAAGATTTCCCGCGCTGGAAAGATCCCCGTAATTCTCGGGGGAGACCACTCAATTGCATCCGCTGACGTTGCCGGTATCGCTAAACATCGCGGTCTCGGCAAGATTTCGATGATCCACTTCGATGCACATGCCGACACAGGCGAAGACCAATTTGGTGCGCTTGTGGGACACGGAACTCCAATGCGCCGATTAATTGAATCAGGTCATGTTCGCGGTGACCGCTTCTTGCAACTCGGACTACGCGGTTATTGGCCAGATGACAAGACTTTAAATTGGATGCGCGATCAAGGTATGCGCTCTTACGAGATGACCGAGATCCATCATCGCGGGCTAAATAAAGTGCTCGACGAATCTTTTGCAACGTTAACCGATGGTTGCGATGGAGTATTTCTCTCTGTCGATATCGATGTTGTCGATCCAGGAATGGCGCCCGGTACTGGAACCCCTGAACCCGGTGGAATGACTAGTCGCGAACTTCTGGAAGCGGTGCGTCGCATTTGTCTAGAACTTCCCGTCGTAGGTATTGATGTCGTCGAAGTCGCACCGCCATTCGATAGCGCAGATATAACCGCAATTCTTGCCAACCGAGTTGTTTTAGAAGCTCTATCTGCGATCGCCAAACGTCGCAGCGGCACTCCATATTCGCCCACGCAAAATCTCTTAGATAGATAGTTAAAAGGTTACTGCGTTGAAAGATTTAGTAATTCTTGGTTCAACTGGTTCGATCGGTGTTCAGGCCCTGGAAATAGTTGAAGCTAATCCGTCACTTTTTCGCGTGGTTGCAATATCTGCCGCTGGAAGCAACCCTGAAACAATTATTGCCCAAGCAAAGAAATTTAACGTTGCAGTCATTGGCGTTACCAAGAACGCTGATCAGATTAAAAGCGCCCTTCCAGATGCGACGGTAATTGATGGACCGCTTGCCTCTACTGAAATCGCAGCGATTACTTGCGATGTTGTCCTTAATGGAATTACTGGATCAATTGGGCTCGGTCCAACTCTGGCAGCGCTCCGTGTTGGAAATAGAGTCGCCCTTGCAAATAAGGAGTCACTAGTCGCTGGTGGCGATTTGGTAATGTCACTTGCAAAGCCAGATCAATTACTGCCGGTCGATTCAGAACACTCTGCGCTTTGGCAGGCTTTGATGGGTGGAAAGAAATCAGAAGTTTCAAAGCTCGTTCTTACAGCAAGTGGCGGCCCTTTCCGCGATCGTGCAGATTTAAGCGGAATCACTGTTGAAGAAGCGCTAAACCATCCAACTTGGGCGATGGGTCCAGTGGTCACAATTAACTCAGCCACGTTGGTTAATAAAGGTCTGGAAATAATCGAAGCGCACTATCTATTTGATATGCCATATTCACAGATCGAAGCGGTTGTTCATCCACAATCTGTTATTCACTCAATGGTTCAGTACGTCGATGGGTCAACTATTGCGCAAGCATCGCCTCCAAATATGAAGGGGCCAATTTCCTTTGCAATCAATTATCCAGATCGCGTTAAAGGCGCCACTGCAGCGATCGATTGGACTCAGTCACACAACTGGACTTTTGCACCAATAGATAACGAACGCTTTCCTTCGATAGATCTAGCCCGTCGTTGCGGAAGCCTGGGCGGGGGACTGCCAGCAATATTTAATGCATCGAATGAAGTCTGTGTTGCCGCATTCATTTCGGGCAAGATTGCCTTTACTTCGATTATCGAAACGGTTGAGGAAGTTGTTCAGAAATTAGGGACAAAATCGGCAGGTGCCTTGCGCGATCTCGCTGATGTCAGTGCCATCGAAGATGATGCGCGTGCTGTTGCCACCGAACTTCTTCAGAAAGTAGCCCGTTAATGCAGATCATCGGAATTCTCGCCTTCGTCTTCGCACTTCTCTTCTCTGTGATGGTCCACGAATTTGGCCACTACCTCACTGCGCGTCGCTACGGAATGCGGGTCTCAGAATTCTTCCTTGGCTTTGGCACTCGCATCTGGTCTAAAAAACGCGGTGAGACAGAGTTCGGAATCAAGGCAATCCCTGCCGGTGGTTACTGTCGTATCGAAGGCATGACCCCGCGTGATGAAATGCCAGAAGGTGAAGCAGATCGCGCCTTCTATCGCGCATCTTCACTACGTAAATTAATCGTTCTTGGAGCCGG
>JAXITH010000039.1:0-6680 GCA_034680185.1 Candidatus Planktophila sp. | reverse complement strand
CCAAGATGGCGTAGGCAGCGCTATCGGCACGGATCACCGTGACAATCAAGGCGATACTCCAGAGCCACCAAGTAAGCGGATGCAGCGATTTCATCAGAAGTTAAAGACTTAATTACTTTTTAAGAGATGCAGGTGTTTTGATTTCTACACCGCATTCTTTTGCTGGATATCCATTTAGCCCGCAAATCAGCCCACTCTTATCAGCGCGAACCTTGAGCGCCATTCCGAGAACATCAATTCCTTGAGACGTTTTTGCGGTTCGAACACAAGTTGAAATTGTTTTTGGAATTTTCTCGCCTTTAGGTGCATACGCTTTAGATCCGAAATCAACAACTAGCGCGATGCGCTTTGTATCTTTATCAGCCTTCGTCTTTCCGCAGATGGAGGCAAAGTTTGGTTTTACAGATGGTGAAATTGATGGAATGTCATCGCTGCTAAATACAAATGACCAACCTTCAACGGAACCATCTGCGATATCTACAGTTGGACCGGTCATAGCAGCAGTCCATTTAGTAGCGCCCGGTGCTGCTTGGTAATAGCCCCAGTAACGCCAACCCTTGTCGGCAGCGCTTGCGGAAGAGATCGGAAGTAATTGAGCCGCTGCGAGAAGGAGTATTAGTACGGCAGGGGTGAACTTCTTGGGTGAATTTATCTTTATCATTTTTCTGTGGAGCCTCTCTAAAATCAGAGTCTCACAGGGGTAGCGCAATAAAAGTTAGAAACTTTTCTTGGGACTACGCCCCGCAAACCTCGGCGGGTGTTGGTCTAAAACTCTTCCAATTAAGGTAATCCGACTTAAGTTCTAACGGTCAAACCGGTGAACTCTTACGGTTGCGGGTCAGCGTCGGATTTTCACCGACTTCCCCTCAAGAAGAAGTTGTTGCTATTTAATTATTAACTACCTGCGAAGAAAACCATAGGTTGGCCCCATACGCAATCCACCACGCCCCACCTTGGGCGGGGGTATGGTTTCGCCTATGGAATATCGTCGCCTCGGCAGTTCAGGTATGTACGTCTCAGAAATTTCTTATGGAAATTGGATCACACACGGCTCGCAAGTTGAAGCCGATGCTGCAATCAAATGCGTTCGTACTGCCTTCGATCTTGGAATTACCACCTTTGATACTGCAGATGTTTACGCTGCAACGAAAGCTGAGACGGTTTTAGGACGCGCACTTAAAGGAATTAAGCGAGAGTCATATGAACTTTTCACTAAGGTTTATTGGCCAACGGGATCCGGAAAGAACGATCGCGGTCTTTCGCGCAAGCACATTATTGAATCTTGCAACGCTTCCTTGAAACGTTTAAATACCGACCATATCGACCTCTATCAAATGCATAGATTCGATTATGAAACGCCACTTGAAGAGTCTTTAAGCGCCTTCGATGATTTGATTCGCGCCGGAAAAGTTCATTACATCGGCTTCTCCGAATGGAACGCAAAGCAAATTGGTGATGCGCTGCGAATCCAAGATGCCAAGGGTTACAACCGTTTTATCTCGAGTCAGCCGCAGTATTCGGCGTTATGGCGCGTTATCGAAAGTGAAGTTGTACCTCTAAGCAAGCGCGAAGGGATCGGACAAATCGTTTGGTCTCCGATGGCGCAAGGAGTGTTAACCGGCAAGTACCTTCCAGGTAAGAAACCTCCAGTTGGTTCACGTGCGACAGATAAGAAATCTGGCGCTGACATGATTTCTCGTTGGATGCGCGATGATGTTTTGACAGCGGTTCAAAACCTAACGCCTATCGCTAAAGAGCTTGATTTAACAATGGGGCAGTTGGCAATCGCATGGGTGCTCCAGAACTCCAACGTATCTAGCGCGATCATGGGGGCCACAAAGCCTGCTCAAGTAAAAGAGAATGTAAAGGCTTCGGGAGTTAAGTTATCTCTCGATGTCATGCATGCCATCGATAAGGCGTTGGGAAATATTCCTATGACTGATCCAAAGGAAACTAAGAGTCCGAATCCGCGGGCTTAGTTCTCAATCTGTGAAAGACGGATAAAGATACAGATCGAGCTCAGATTTAGAACTTATCTCCAGCTTTGATTTGGGGCTTTGGCGCGCGCATGCGACGCATTTGAGTTGAGCGCAACCAGCCGTAGAGACCTAAGCCCTTTGTGCTCTTATCTGGGAATCGCTTAGCAACTTCAGCCTTTATCTTGCGGGACAAGAAGAAGCCATCAACAACAGAGACAAGCAGGACGCTGTACATGATGATAATTCCCACAACTGCAAATATGCCGACCGGAATTAGCGAAAGAATCAAAACGAAGCCGATGATCGGTAAGAAAAACTCACCGATTGAACGGCGCGCATCAACATAGTTACGAACAAATTTCTTTTCTGGACCGCGATCTCGAACAGGGAGTGCGCTCTCTTCGCCACGAAGATATGCCTCGCGCTGGGCAAGACGAGCTGCGCGCGCCTGATCTTTAGAGCGCTTCTTCTCAGCCTTAGTAGATGCTGGTGCTAGCGATGAAACTTTTACCGCCGCTTGAGCCTCTTTACGTTTAGGAGTTGGTCGACCTTTTTTCTGGCTGTTCTCAGGAGTTGAAGTCATGGGCAAACTATAGAGCGAGCATCTGCTCAAGTGCGAGTTTGGAGAATTTTGCGACATCGGGTGCAACGCTGATCTGGTTGACAACGTGGCCATCAACTAGCGATTCCATCGCCCAAACTAAATGCGGAAGATCGATACGGTTCATCGTCGAGCAGTAACAAACCGTCTTATCTAGAAAGACAATTTTCTTATCGGGATGGGCTTTGGCAAGCCTTGAAACCAAGTTCAACTCAGTGCCTATCGCCCATGCACTGCCCGCGGGTGATTGTTCGACAGTCTTAATAATCATTTCGGTACTGCCAACGACATCGGCCGCTGAGACAACTTCGTGCTGACACTCAGGGTGAACGAGGACTTTTATACCCGGAACTTGTTTTCTCACTTCGTTCACAGAATCAACAGTGAAGCGCCCGTGAACCGAACAATGGCCGCGCCAAAGAATTATCTTGGCAGCCTTAATTTCTTCAACGGTCAAGCCACCCATCGGCTTCCAAGGGTTCCAAAGCACGCAATCTTCTAAGGTGAGTCCAAGTGAAAGAACGGCGGTGTTGCGCCCTAAATGTTGATCTGGCAAGAAGAGAATCTTCTCGCCTTTTGAAAGCGCCCACTCCATGGTTTTCTTTGCGTTAGATGAAGTGCAGATAGTTCCACCGTGTTCGCCAGTGAAGCTTTTAATCGCGGCAGATGAATTCATATAGGTAACTGGAATCGTCTCTTGCGCAACACCAATCTCTGTTAACTCTTTCCAACATTGCGTTACTTGATTTGCTGTCGCCATATCGGCCATGGAGCATCCCGCTGCAAGATCGGGGAGTATTACCTTTTGATTGGCCGAAGTTAAGATGTCAGCGCTTTCAGCCATAAAGTGAACGCCGCAGAAAATTATGTACTCAGCGCTTGATTGTGCAGCGGCTGCTTGCGCTAATTTAAATGAATCGCCAGTTACATCTGCGAACTCGATAACTTCATCTCTTTGATAATGATGGCCAAGAACCAAGGCGCGATCACCAAGTGCGGCTCGCGCAATTCTGGCCCGAGAAACTAAATCTGGATCGCTCGCAGCGGGAAGTTCGCCAGTGCATGAGACGCCGCGTTCGGATCCCAGATCCTGGCCCTGCCCAAGAAGGAGCAGGTCAGTGAGGGCGGTCGAACGTACCGGTGTGGACATGGACACATTCTCGCGCATTTTTAGCGTTGCTGTCGCATCGACCGAGGGTGGCAGGTAGTCTTTGCCCATGACTACAGAGACATCAAATACAACAACAGAGGCGCCAGCATCAACTGGTCCCATCGTCCTTACAGATGTTGCAGCAGCAAAGGTTGCCGCGCTTCTGGCGCAAGAGGGACGCGATGATCTCTATCTCCGTGTAGCAGTTCAACCTGGTGGTTGCTCAGGGCTTCGTTACCAGCTCTATTTTGATGATCGCGATCAAGAAGGCGATATTTCTCATCAGTTCGGAACAGTAAAGGTTGTCGTAGACAAGATGAGCGATCCATATTTAATGGGCGCTTCAATCGACTTCGTTGACACAATTGAGAAGCAAGGTTTCACAATTGATAATCCAAATGCAGGCGGTTCATGCGCCTGCGGCGATTCCTTTAACTAATCTGCGCTGACTTAATTTAGAACGCGCCCCTGGTTAATAAATGAAAATTGGTGTTGCAGGCTCTGTTGGCCTTGACCATTTAATGACCTTCTCGGGAAAGTTCACTGACTCCTTGGTGGCCGGTTCTCTTGAAAAAGTTTCGCTCTCCTTCCTCGTTGATGGGCTTGAAGTTCGCCGCGGTGGATGTGCGGCAAATATTGCATTTGGAATGGGCTCTCTTGGCTTGTCGCCAATTCTTATCGCCGCAGTTGGAATTGATTGGCCAGATTACGATGCTTGGCTAGTGCGCCATGGCGTCGATACTTCACATGTGCTGATCTCAAAGTCACTGCACACCGCTCACTTCATGGTTACGACAGATACCGAACTCAATCAGATCGCTTCGTTCTTTCCAGGCGCCATGTCAGAGGCTCGCAACATCGAACTCGCTCCAATCATGGAAAAGACCGGCAAGTTGGATCTAATCGTTATTTCTCCTGATGATCCAGAAGCCATGCTTCGCCATTCAGAAGTAGCGCGCCAAGAGGGGATTGCCATTGCGGCCGACCCTTCACAACAGATGGCGCGTATGAGCGGTGAAGAGATTAAACAGTTAATTACTGGGGCAACTTATTTGTTCTTAAATGAATACGAACTAGCTCTTGCGATTCAAAAGACTGGTTGGAGTGATCGCGAGATCCTCGAACAAGTTAAATATCGCGTTGTGACACTTGGTTCAGAGGGTGCGCGCGTTGAATCGCTGCACGGTGAAATGATCAAAGTTACCTGCCCAGCTGAGAAATCAAAGACTGATCCAACTGGTGTGGGAGATTCCTTTAGATCCGGCTTTGTTGCGGGGCTGGCATGGGGGCTCGGGCACGAACGTTGCGCGCAACTTGGATCGATGATTGCAACTTATGTAATTGAGACAACTGGAACCCAGGAGTACCGCTTTACATCGACCGAATTCCTAGCGCGATTTAAAGAAGCCTACGGCGCTAGCGCTGCTGCTGAGATTGAACCTCATCTACCAAAGCGGTAATCAGCAAATCGATTTCTTCTGAAGTTGTTTCAACATGCAAAGTTATTCGAATGTTTCCATCTGTTGCAAGGCCCATCGCCGCTAAAACATGGCTTGGCTGCAAGTTCATTGCTGTGCATGCAGAGCCTGAATCTACAGACAATCCGCGAACGGAGAGAGCTCGCAATATTTCTTCACCATTGCAGTTAGGGAAGATAAAAGAAGTTAAATGAGGTATCGAATTATCTAAGTTGCCTGCAATTACAGCGCTTGGGATTGCGACCTTAACCCCATCGCGTAATTTCTTAGTTAGGGAGCGGATATTTACATCATCAGGTCTGAAATTTTCAAGTGCGACCGCGCTAGCAATTAACAGCGGTAGCGAGAAAGTTCCGTAGGTTCTTCTTACAGCAGATATATGGGGGAGGGGATTCTTCCAATTTGCAGAGTCGGCGATCGCAACTATGCCTACGCCTGCAGGGCCTTCCCAAGCGCGAGAGTCAAATACTGCGCTGTTCCAGTTGGCGGGAAGAGGCACGCGACTTCCTGATGCAGTTGCATCAACAGCTACCAATAGATCTTTAGGAAGATCACGGGCCATTTCGTTAACGACTCCAGTTTCTCCATTTGCTAACTGAAATGACAAGACAGATTTTTCTGCAATTTCGATATTTGAAAAATCTAAAGCACCTTGTGAAGTTAGCGGCAATATTTCTGATGTGCCGAGGTGAGATCTTGCCGTCGCGATGGCTCCTGAACGATCGCCGGCACCGTAGAAGAGTTTGCGATCTGGGCTAAGAAAACCGCCAAGTGCGAGAAAATAACCAAGGCCGACTTCGCCAGTCACTTCAATCTGCTCTGGCTTGATTCCTAAATTTGTAGCAATAGATTCGATCGCGTTGGCCCGGAGATTTGCCGCCTTGCTTGGGACCTGACCGATTTTCTTCGAGTCCGCCCAACCGCTATCTAGTGCCGCTATCAGGGCTTGGGCCGCAAGGGAATTGAGTGCTGTCTCTGATTGAAAGTTTGCTGTGACTCGAACCACCCAGGTAACGCTACTAGCCAATGCGACTAAGACCGAATTAGCGGACTATCCTTAGGCTTATGTCCGACCAACACCGCTCGCGCCGCTCGCGCGCATTGCTCCTTCTCGCTGCCCCGCTCGTACTTTTACTCAGCGGATGCTCCAAAGTTTCAGGACTTGGATATGAAGAGGGCCTTTCTAGCGTCAACGATATTTCACTATCTCTTTGGCAAGGCGCTTGGATCGCTGCCGGAGTCGTCGGAGTAATTACCTTTATCTTGATTATCTGGCCGGCGATCTTCCACCGCGCGAAGGAGAGCAAAGGCGAATTTCCAAAACAGACTCAATACAACATTCCAGTTGAAATCGCTTACACAATAATTCCGTTCATCATCGTGGCAGTTCTCTTCTATTACACCGCTGTAAAAGAGACCAAGATTGTTGAGAAGACAACTAATTACGCACACGAGATCACAGTTGAAGGTAT
>JAXITH010000038.1:0-6751 GCA_034680185.1 Candidatus Planktophila sp. | reverse complement strand
CTCTCGTTCGATCGCTCCCGTCGCTCACGTGTACCCATGTAGCTATCTTACTTACTTGACTTATCCCCTAGATCGCATCCGTTCCGCGCTCACCGGTTCGTACGCGAACAATTGAATCAACTGGCGTTGTCCAAACTTTTCCATCACCAATTGAACCTGTTGACGCCGCTTTAACGATGACATCAACAATTGCCGCTGCATCGGCATCATCGACCAATACCTCAAGGCGAACCTTTGGTACTAGATCAACGGTGTATTCGGCGCCACGATAAACCTCAGTGTGACCACGTTGGCGACCGAAACCACTGGCTTCCGAGACAGTCATCCCCGTTACTCCTGCAGCCTGCAGTGCATCTTTGACTTCATCCAACTTAAACGGTTTCAAGATAGCGGTAATTAACTTCATAGCAATGAACCTCCTCGTGATGAACTTGTCATTTCATAAGCAGTTTCTGCATGTTCATTTAGATCGATACCTTCAACTTCAGCATCTTTCTTTACGCGGAAACCGATGGTCTTTTCAATTGCATAACCGATGATCAGTGTTGCAATGAATGAGTAGGCGAAGACAAGTCCCACGCCCAGCGCTTGCTTTCCAAGTAACGCAGTACCGCCACCGTAGAAGATGCCATCAAGGCTCAGGCTATTAACTGCTGATGAGCCGAAGAGGCCGATAGCAAGTGATCCCCAGATTCCACCGATTAAGTGAACTGCAACTACATCGAGTGAATCATCAAAGCCCAGCTTGTATTTGAGCCCAACAGAGAGCGCACAAATAGCACCTGCGACGAGCCCAATTACAACAGCCGCCCATGGGGCAACGAATGCACATGCTGGAGTAATTGCTACTAAACCTGCGACCGCACCAGATGCTGCACCGAGTGAAGTTGCATGTCCGTTGCGAACTTTTTCTACAAGTAACCAACCCAGAACTGCGGCGGCTGCTGCAACCTGAGTGTTAATTAGAGCAAGTGCTGCGGTTCCGTTTGCAGCTAATGATGAACCGGCGTTAAATCCGAACCAACCGAACCAAAGAAGTCCTGCGCCTAACATCACCAAAGGCAGTGAGTGTGGACGCATTGACTCTTTACGCCAGCCAATTCGCTTTCCAATTACGATCGCTAGCGCCAAACCAGCTGCGCCTGCGTTGATGTGCACAGCGGTTCCTCCTGCAAAGTCTTGAACACCCTTGCTAGCTAAGTAACCCGCGCCGGTAATTGTGTCGCCAACTTTATTTCCGAATGCGAAGACCCAGTGTGCAACTGGGAAGTAGACCAGGGTTGACCAGATCGCAACGAAGATCGCCCAAGCAGTGAACTTTGTGCGATCTGCAATCGCTCCCGAAATTAGCGCTGGAGTGATGATTGCGAACATCAATTGGAATGCTGCAAAGACTAGAACTGGAATTGGATAGATGCCGCCATTATTTGTGAAGTCATTAACAACTCCACCTAAACCAGAAAGTGAGATATTTCCATACCAAGCAGAGTCGGCTTTGTATCCAAATGCCAATTCAAAACCATAAATAACCCAAAGAACGCTAACAATTCCGATGGTAACCATCGACATCATCATCATATTTAGTACGCTCTTCGCGCGAACCATTCCGCCGTAAAAAAATGCCAGACCTGGGGTCATGAGCAGAACTAGCGCGGTGCTTGCCAATACCCAGGCGGTATCGCCTGAATTTAAAACAATCTCTTCCATAAGTAGTTTCCCTTGTTTAAGTTGTTTAGCGCTTTCAATGAAACCTCGCCTTTGAGATGGGGTAAAGATGCTCGTGGCGGGTTACGTATGCTCGTTTTCTAGGTTAAGACGGGGTCACAAAATCCCCGATTGTGTTACGTGCGTGTTACAGCCCCTGGGGCTGCGCCCTTTAAGTCAGGGGCTAGTCGGCGACTAAGCCTGCGATATAGCTATCTGGGTTAAATGCGGCGAAGTCGGCTTCACCTTCTCCGGTGCCAACAAATTTAATTGGAATATCCAGTGAGGCCTCAATCGCAAGAGCAACTCCCCCGCGGGCGCTGCCATCTAATTTGGTAACTATCAAACCTGTCACTTCAACGGCTTCAGTAAAAATCTTTGCTTGGGTGATTCCATTTTGTCCGGTTGTTGCATCAATAACTAAAAGCACTTCCGATACTGGCAAAGATTTTTCGATAACGCGCTTTATCTTGCCAAGTTCGGCCATTAAATCGTTCTTATTGTGAAGGCGTCCTGCTGTGTCGATTAATAAGAGATCCACCTTTTCTTCGGCCGCGCGCTGTGCGGCATCGAAAACAACTGATGCGGGTTCTGCGCCATCTTTACCTGAAATAACTTCAACACCGATACGAGAACCCCAGGTCTGCAACTGATCGACAGCGGCAGCGCGGAAAGTATCGCCCGCAGCTAACATCACCGAAGTTCCAGAAGATTTCAAAGATGAGGCAAGTTTGGCAACAGATGTTGTTTTACCCGTTCCGTTAACGCCAACAATGATTACTGCAGAAGTTTGCGCTGAACGGTTGATCTCACGTGACTTATTGGAAAGTTTTGAGTTGAGCATCTGGGTAAGTGAGGCAAGTGCATCATCGCCTTTGATTGACTTCGCGTCCTTGATTAGCGAAGAAGTTAGCGTTGGACCAAGATCTGCGGCCAGTAGTTCTGCTTCAAGCTCTTGCCAATCGAGTGGGTCTGCGGTGGATTCACCTTTTATTTTGGAGATGAACTTGCTAAAGATTCCCATCGAAAAGAGCCTTTAAGCGGAGTCAGATTCGCGCAGGCGCTGCGAAATAACTTCAGTGACACCATCTCCGCGCATGGTTACACCATAAAGAGCATCAGCAATTTCCATGGTGCGCTTCTGGTGGGTAATGATGATTAGCTGTGAACTCTCGCGAAGTTCTTCCAAGATTACGAGCAGACGTCCCAGGTTTACATCATCAAGAGCTGCTTCAACTTCATCGAGTACATAGAACGGACTTGGGCGTGATTTAAAGATCGCAACCAACATCGCAACAGCGGTAAGTGACTTTTCGCCACCAGATAGAAGAGAAAGACGCTTGATGCGCTTGCCTGGTGGGCGGGCTTCAACATCTACGCCAGTATTTAGCAGATCATCTGGGTTGGTGAGGATCAAACGTCCATCTCCACCAGGGAACAAACGAGAGAAGATATCTTCGAAGTGCTTTGCTGTCTCTTCGTAAGCTTCCATAAAGATTTGCTGAACGCGATCATCGACTTCCTTGATGATATCTAGCAGATCCTTCTTGGTGCGCTTTAGATCTTCTAGCTGTTCAGCCAAGAATTTAAGGCGTTCTTCTAGAGCGTTGTACTCTTCCAGCGCCAATGGGTTGATCTTGCCAAGCAAAGTTAACGAACGTTCCGTTGCCGCAAGGCGCTTTTCTTGTTGATCGCGACGATAAGGAATTAGCTCAGTAGCCACAATCTCGCCGGTTTCGGTTTCGATAAAGGTTGGAACATCATTTTGTGGACCATACTCATTGACGAGGGTGGTCATATCGACGCCGAGTTCTTCTACTGCCTTTGATTCGAGTTGTTCAATGCGCATACGTTGTTCGGCGCGAGCGATCTCATCTTTATGTACTGAAGACGTTAGTTGCTCAAGTTCGGAAGCTAGCTCGCGTCCACGTGAACGAACGGTAAGAGTTTCACCTTCACGATCAGAGCGAGATGCTTCTAGACGAGCGCGTTCAGTAGCTGCCTTAGCGATAGAACGCTCAATGTGGATCAAAGCTTCAAATGCAGCCTCTGCGATTGCGGATGAGATGAGTGCACCGCGAGCACGTGCACCGCGACGAGAAACGGCGCGTTCAGATGCTTCGCGTTCGGCGTTTGCTGAATCTTCAAGCGACTTAGCGCGAGCGGCGATTGAGTCAACGCGTTCTTCGCTTGTGCGAACTGCCAGGCGCGCTTCAACTTCAGCGGTTCGTGCAAGTGAGACTTCATTTCGCAGGGTTTCGGCAGCGCTATGGTCAGGCTCGCCAATGTCTCCCCGTTGTTGTAATTGCGTAGATGCGATCGCGAGTTCGTTCTCATCGCGACCCTTAGCGGAGTTCGCTTCGGTGATCGCCAGGTTGAGACGCTCAACTTCCGCAGAAGCCGACTTCATATTTTGTCCGGCAACTGCAAGTTGTTCAGTAAGAGCCGCGATGCGCGCATCGGATTCGTTTAATTTAGAAAGTGCGATATCGAAGGCGCTCTGCTTCGAATCAACTTCGCCTTGGGCGGTAGATATCTCAAATTTAATGCGATCACAATTGTGTGTAATGGTTTCGAGCTTTACTTGCAGCTCTTGAACTAGCGCGTTTATCTCGATCAAAGAAGTTGAAGAGGCTGAACCGCCGCGCGCCCGCTTTGCGGTTATTACATCTCCATCACGAGTTACGACAGTTACACCCGGATGAGAGCGAATGATTGACTCTGCTTCACGCGCATTATCGGCGACTACCGTGTTGGCAAGGAGTGACGCTAAAAGATCTGAAATTTCTGAAGAGCGAACATGTGAAGTTAACGCGGTTAGCCCCGCAGGAGTTGAAGTCGAATTATGTGAACCTGGTTCGTAGACAAGAACATCTGCCTGCCCGAGATTTTCTGAGCGCATTGTGGTCAACGCACTAATCGCAGAATTTAGGTCCTTTACGACGATCGCATCCGAAAGAGTGCCCAGCGCTGCAGCCGTTGCTGATTCCCAACCAGAATCAATTTGAACAAGTGAAGCGATGCTTCCGAGGATGGTGAGCCCGCGCGAATCACGAACTAGTGCAGCTCCCCCGTCACGTGATTGCGACGTTAACTGCATCGCTTCTAACTTAGATTCGGTGGCGTTACGTTCGCGATCAGCAGCGCGTTCAGATTCGATTAACGAAGCAAGTTGCGACTTAGCGCCTTCTAGCGCTTTCTTGGCAACTTCAAATTCTGAGTCGAGACCAAGTTCGCCAGCATCTGCTCCGGCAATATCCATTTCAAATGTTGAATACTCGCGTTGTGCGCTTTCGGCGCGTGCTTGCGCTTCATCGCGGGCTTTAACCAAGCGGGCGATTTCTTCAGCGATAGCTTCAAGGCGCGCAGCCAGAGATTTGATGTGCCCTTCTTGGCGGGCCGTGCCTTCGCGCTGATCTGCAATTGCGCGCATTGCGGCAGCGATTTTATCTTCTTCAACCTTTAGAGATTGCTCTGCGCTAGAAAGTTTGGCGGTTGTTGTCTGTAAATGTGTGCGAGCATTTTCTACTTCGCTTCGTAGTTGCGCTTCTTGTTGGCGTAGCGCTGCTGCTTCTTGATCAAGAGCTTCTGGGTCGCGACCGGCGCTGCGCGCTTCTTCGGCTTCTTCAGCCAAGAAACGTGAACGTTCTTGCGCAAGAGATTGTGTTCCACGGAATTTTTCACGTAGAGCGCTTAGCGCGTAGAAATTCTCTTGCGCTGCAACTAACAGTGGGCTTTCAAATGCAGCTTGCGCATCGAGAGACTCTTCGCGGCCTCTAACTTTTTCGAGCTCTTCTTCAACCGATGAACGACGTTCGCGTAGCGCGGTTTCATCAGCAACTTCTGCATCTAAAGTTTTTGAGAGAGAAATAAAATCATCAGCGAGCAGACGAAGCTTTGCATCGCGCAGATCTGCCTGGATAGTTGCTGCTTTCTTCGCAACTTCTGCTTGCTTACCAAGCGGACGAAGTTGACGGCGAAGTTCAACTGTTAGATCTTGTACGCGCGCCAGGTTGGCCTGCATAGAATCTAACTTGCGTATCGCTTTCTCTTTACGCTTGCGATGCTTTAGAACTCCGGCTGCTTCTTCAATAAATCCACGACGCTCTTCAGGAGTTGCCATCAAGATCGCATCGAGTTGGCCCTGGCCAACGATTACGTGCATCTCGCGTCCGATACCGGAGTCGCTTAGTAGCTCTTGAATATCTAATAAGCGTGATGCTTCACCGTTGATTTGGTATTCGCTCTGTCCGTTACGGAAGAGAATTCGTGAAATTGTTACTTCGGTGTAATCAATTGGTAGAGCGCCATCGGTGTTATCGATTGTTAGCGAAACTTCTGCGCGTCCAAGAGGTGCGCGACCGCTGGTTCCGGCGAAGATGACATCTTCCATCTTTCCGCCGCGAAGAGATTTAGCGCCTTGCTCACCCATAACCCAAGTGAGCGCATCTACAACGTTAGATTTTCCAGAGCCGTTAGGACCGACGACGCAAGTGATGCCTGGTTCAAGGCGAAGCGTCGTTGCCGATGCGAAGGATTTAAATCCCTTCAGCGTCATACTCTTTAAATACACGGCGTAAACCTACCGTTTAGGTGGCGTCTTTATGTACGCGACGCAAGTGAAGTACTACTTGAGGGTTGAGAGTATTTCGTAGGCGGTGCGGGCTGCAGATTGCTCGGCTTCGCGTTTGCTCTTACCGATTCCCTGTGCGACTGCTTCTCCTGAAACCATTGCAACAGCGGTGAAACTCTTATCGTGATCTGGGCCTTCTTCAGTTACTAAATATTCAAGTGTGCCTTTGCCAAGTGAAGAAACTAATTCTTGGAGCGCGGTCTTGCCATCTAGACCGGCGCCCTTTGCCATTGCACTTTCTAAAGTCTCTTTAATTAAAGCGCGAACCACGGTAGTCGTACTTTCAAATCCGCACTCGAGATAAATGGCGCCAATCAAGGCTTCGAGAGCATCAGCGAGTAGTGAGTTTTTATCGCGTCCACCCGTTACTTCTTCACCTTTACCAAGGCGAATGTATTTGCCGAGTTCGAGGGT
>JAXITH010000037.1:0-6886 GCA_034680185.1 Candidatus Planktophila sp. | reverse complement strand
TATCCAAGTTCGCGATTTCGCACTGGGCAGTCATGACGAAGGTAGCGTCGATACTTACTTTCAGATGTGGCGACATTTAATGCGTATCGCCCCTGCCGGTTATGTGGCACCGATTGCATCGCTCTGTGCCGCCCTCGCATACGAAAGCGGTGATGGCGCACTTGCCCATCGCGCGCTAGATCGCGCGCTAGAAGATAGCAACGGGTATTCGCTCGCGCTCTTGCTGCGTCGCGTCTTCACTGCGGGCTGGCCACCTGCATCATTTGCTGCGATGCGGCGAGAACTTCATCCCAAAGTCTGCGCTGGAATTTTTGGGTTAGACTTACCCCCAGGTCACGAGCTCTAATCGATAGCCCCGGCTGATTAGACGGCAACCCTCCACCGCGGTGGGGTGCTCCGGGTGACGACCAGGTTTACATCAGATGATGTGAGCAAGTGCGTGAAGGATAGAAATGTCGAACTCGATTACTACAGCAGTTACAGGTGCATGGCTGGAAAGTCACGATCCTGGCGAACGTAAATTTATAAAGATCGGTTTTCTCTTACTTGAAAACGGCGAGACGCTGCCAGATATCACTATCGCTTATCAAACTTGGGGCACCTTAAACGCGGCAAAAGATAATGCGATCTTGATTAACCATGCGATGACTGGTTGGTCAGATGTAACTGGTTGGTGGCCAAATATGGTCGGCCCAGGACTGCCCTTTGATACCGATAAATATTTCATCGTCTGTCCCAATGTAATTGGCGGATGTCAGGGCAGTACCGGACCATCGAGCATCGCACCTGATGGAAAACGTTACGGATCTCGCTTTCCAGTTGTCACAGTTCGCGATATGGCAGCAGCCGAACTTTTATTTACCGATGCCATCGGAATTGAGAAGTATCGCTTGGCAGTTGGTCCATCACTTGGTGGAATGCGCTCGCTGGAATGGGCGATTCAATACCCAGACCGCGTTGGCGCAATCTGCACCATCGGTTCATCAGCGGTTGCAACTGGCGATCAGATCGGTGGATTCTCAGTTCAGATCCGCGCGATTAAGAGCGATCCAAATTTCAACGGTGGCGATTATTACGAGCAACCCAAAGGTCCTATCGATGGCCTAGGGATTGCGCGTCGTATCGCGCACCTGACCTATCGCACCGAATCAGAGATGGATATCCGGTTTGGACGCCAGATGCAGGGCGATGACACCGGGCGCTATGCCGTTGAGTCATACCTTGATCATCAGGCCGATAAATTAGCTAAACGCTTCGATGCCAACACCTATATCTCGCTCACTTCGGCGATGGCATCTCATGATGTTGGCCGAGATCGTGGGGGAGTTGTGGCAGCCCTCGAATCGATCAAGATTCCGGCGGTTGTGGTCTCAATTGATACCGATCGCCTCTTCCCACCTCGACTTCAGGTTGAGGTTGCCGAGCTGGTTCCGCGCGCAGAACCGCTAATTACGATCTCTTCAGAGTTCGGACACGATGGCTTTTTGGTGGAATCTGAGTCAGTTGGCGCCGCAATCCGCCAAGCCTTGAGTATAATATAGACATCGCTTCGAGCAGTTCGAAACAAAAGTTTCGAAGGTAGTTCGAAAAAACCAAAGGACAATTGTGGCTGTATTTAGTGCGCTCAAAAACAAGGCAAAGTCAGCAAAGGCAGCGAAAAAAGCTCCTGCCAAGAAAGCTGTTGCTAAGAAAGCACCTGCGAAAAAGGTAGCTGCCAAGAAAGCACCTGTTAAGAAAGCGCCAGCTAAGAAAGTTGCTGCTAAACCAGTAAAGAAAGTCGCAACGCCAAAGCCGGTTAAGCCAGTTAAACCTGTAAAAGTTGCCCTTAAGAAAGATTTATCTGCCAAGGAAGTTCAACAACTTGTAAATCTCAAGAACGACGTCGCTCGCCACAAAGAGATCGTCGAAACACTTGCAGCAAGCGGCATCGATAATTACCGCAAGGCAGTTAAGAAAGAATTTTTGGCGCTCGCCCAAGAAGCGCGCCACCTCGATGAAGTTATCGCAACTGATTCTGAAAAAGCGCGTAAGGCCGGCCTCGGAACATCTGCACGAATTTTATCTAAAGCGCAACTCGCGCTTATCGCACCACCGCCTGCGCCAGTTGTTGCAGCACCTGCCGCAGCAAAGAGCGAAGGTAAGGCCGCCAAGGCCGCAGTAGTTCTAGATGATGAAGGCAACGAGATCGTTGTTGAAGAAGTCGAACTTGAAGATGTAGAAACACTTATCGCTGAAGTTGCCGAAATCATCGACACTGAAGCTGAAGATAAATCTAATCAGCCACGCGTTGTGAACCTCGCAGAAGAAGCATCAGGCAATGAAGAAAATGCCTTCACCCTTAAGGCCTCTGAAGAAGATGATGCGCCTGCTCAGACAGTTATGACTGCTGGTGCAACCGCTGACCCAGTCAAGGATTACCTAAAGCAGATCGGTCGCGTTGCACTTCTTAACGCAGAACTCGAAGTAGAGCTTGCTACACGTATCGAAGCCGGCTTATTTGCTGAAGAAAAGCTTAAAGAAGATAAGAAGATGGAGAAGAAACTCAAGCGCGAGCTCGAGTGGATCGTTGAAGATGGCAAGCGCGCTAAGAACCACTTGCTAGAAGCAAACCTTCGTCTCGTTGTATCTCTTGCAAAGCGTTACACCGGTCGCGGCATGTTGTTCCTTGATCTAATTCAAGAAGGAAACCTCGGTCTTATCCGTGCAGTTGAAAAGTTCGACTACACAAAGGGTTACAAGTTCTCGACATATGCAACATGGTGGATCCGTCAGGCGATTACTCGCGCGATGGCAGACCAGGCACGCACAATTCGTATTCCGGTTCACATGGTTGAAGTCATCAACAAGTTGGCTCGCGTACAGCGCCAGATGTTGCAAGACCTCGGCCGCGAACCGACACCAGAAGAGCTCGCTAAAGAACTCGATATGACGCCTGAAAAGGTTGTTGAAGTTCAGAAGTACGGCCGCGAACCAATTTCACTTCACACACCACTTGGTGAAGAAGGAGATTCTGAGTTCGGAGATCTCATTGAAGACTCTGAAGCGGTTAAGCCAGAAGAATCTGTAACCTTCACAATCTTGCAAGAACAGTTGATGCAGGTCCTTGGTGGCCTCACCAACCGTGAAGCAGATGTAATCAAGGCTCGTTACGGACTTACAGATGGTCAGCCAAAGACACTCGATGAGATCGGCAAGGTTCACGGGGTTACTCGCGAACGAATCCGCCAGATCGAATCTAAGACAATGTCGAAGTTGCGCCACCCATCACGTTCGCAATCACTTCGCGATTATCTAGATTAAAAAGTAATCGAGATCTAACTTGGATAAGCCAAAGGTCTTCGTTAATCCGAAGAGCGGTTCTATTCGCATCACCGGTGAAGTTGAAATGGTTGATGCTGATGGAAATGTGCTGGAAACGCTGGCGAACCCAAAGTTCTGCGGTTGTGGCCAATCAAAAGAAAAACCCTTCTGCGACGGATCGCACAAGGGTCTTCTTAGCAAAGATTAATTAATTCTTAGATTCAACCAAACGATCGGTTTCATCTTGAATTGCAACTGCCACAGCCTTTAGCTTTTCAGCGTATTCCTTGCCGTGGTGTGCACAGAACATTAGCTCTCCACCTGTTGCGAGAGTTGCTCGCACATATGCCTGAGCGCCGCAACGATCGCAACGATCTAGAGCATTAAGAGGTGTGGATTCGAGGATTACTTGCTCGGTCATCGCGCTCTCCGTTCATTTAGGTGGGAAGTGGTACTTCTTATGGAACATCAAACCATGTCTCTTTATTCCCCGCAGGAAATAACTAGAAGAAAATTGTTACTTTTGCGTTGCAATTCACAGACGTATCCAATTTCTCGCCCAAAATATGGAAATTACCAATATTTGAGACTAATACGGCGCGTTAGCGCAAGATCTTTGCAAGTACGCCGATAACCTTTGCCCCCGTGGCCACCAAGAAATCAAATGACGCTGGAGATCAGCTAGATCTCACCGCGCTTGGCGACGCCGAAGATTCCTATACCGCCAAAGACCTCGCAGTTCTCGAAGGCCTAGATGCCGTTCGTAAACGCCCAGGTATGTATATCGGTTCTACCGATTCTCGCGGACTCATGCACTGTCTTTGGGAAATCATCGATAACTCAGTAGATGAATCACTTGCAGGTCACTGTAAGAAGATCGAAATCAATTTAGAGGCTGATGGTTCTGTTGAAGTACACGATGATGGCCGCGGTATTCCAGTAGATAAAGAACCAAAGACTGGTTTAACTGGTGTTGAAGTTGTTCTTACAAAGCTACACGCAGGCGGAAAGTTTGGCGGAGGATCTTATGCAGCATCCGGTGGTCTTCACGGCGTTGGTGCATCAGTTGTAAACGCACTTGCCGAACGTCTTGATGCTGAAGTAGATCGCAACGGCAAGATTTACTGGATGTCATTTAAGCGCGGCGTTGCTGGCGTCTTCGAAGGCGAAGGCCCAAAGGCAGAGTTCACTCCACAATCAGGCTTGCGCACAATTGGAAAAGTTTCCGCAAAAGTTACAGGTACACGTATCAAGTGGTGGGCAGATCGTCAGATCTTCCTTAAGGAAGCAACCCTTGATATCGAAGAAATCTACGCTCGCGCTCGTCAAACATCTTTCTTAGTTCCAGGATTAACTCTGATTGTTAATGACAATCGCACTAAAGCGGTAACAACTCAAACTTTCTATCACAAGGGTGGAATCTCCGAGTTCTGCGAATTCTTACAACCAGATCAGCCAGTCGGTGAAGTAATCCGCATCTACGGAACTGGCCACTATCAAGAGACTGTTCCAGTCCTTGACGATAAAGGCCACATGGTTTCAACTGAAGTAGAACGCGATATGGAAGTTGATATCGCGATGAAGTGGGGCAACGGTTTTGATGCCACCATTCAATCTTTCGTAAATATTATTTCGACGCCAAAGGGCGGAACCCACGTACAAGGTTTCGAACGCGCCATCACCAAAGCATTTAACGAATCACTTCGCAGCACCGGAACGCTAAAGAAGAATGAAGCCGATGTAATCAAAGATGACATCATGGAAGGCCTCACCGCTGTAATCACAGTGCGTATGTCTGAGCCACAGTTCGAAGGTCAGACCAAGGAAGTTCTCGGAACAGCTGCTGCAACTCGTATCGTCTCTGCAGTAGTTGCCGACAAGATGAAAGAATTCTTCAACACAACTCGTCGTATCGATAAGGCCAATGGCCGCTTGATCCTAGAAAAAGTTGCTGCCGCATCACGCACACGTATTTCAGCTCGTACCCACAAAGATCTACAACGTCGTAAGAACGCTCTTGAATCATCTGCGCTTCCAACCAAGCTCTCTGATTGCCGTTCTGAAGATGTAACTCGCACCGAACTTCTGATCGTAGAAGGTGACTCAGCACTTGGTACAACCAAGGCAGCGCGTAACTCTGAATTCCAAGCAATCCTGCCGATTCGCGGCAAGATCCTTAACGTTCAAAAAGCCTCACTTTCACAGATGCTCGATAACTCAGAATGCGCATCGATCATTCAGGTAATCGGTGCCGGTTCTGGAAAATCATTTGAATTAGCCGATGCTCGCTATGGTCGCATCATCTTGATGTCAGATGCTGACGTTGACGGTGCGCACATTCGTTGCTTGCTTCTAACTCTTCTCTATCGCTACATGAAGCCGATGATCGATGATGGTCGCGTCTTTGCAGCGATTCCACCACTTCACCGCATCGAGTTAATGGGTAGCGGCGGCAAAAAGGGCGAGTACATCTACACATACTCAGATGATGAGATGAAGAAGGTCACCGCAGATTTAAAGAAGTCCGGCAAGAAGTGGAAAGAACCAATTCAGCGCTACAAAGGCCTTGGTGAAATGGATGCTGATCAGCTCCGTGAGACCACCATGGACCCAGATGCGCGCACCCTACGCCGCATAACAATCTCCGATGCAGCAGCGGCAGAATCAATGTTCGAGCTTCTCATGGGTAACGATGTAGCCCCACGTAAAGAATTTATCTCAACGGCTGAAATCGATCGCGATCGGATCGACGCTTAACTCTCTAAGTATTAGTCGATCGCAACGAGATCGAAGTACTCGTCTTTCCAAATATCTTCATCGCCATCAGGTAGCAAGATCACGCGCTCTGGCTTAAGGGCCTGCACGGCGCCTTCATCGTGAGAGACCATCACAACTGCGCCTTGGTACTCAGTTAGCGCACCCAAGATCTCTTCACGAGAAGCGGGATCTAAGTTGTTTGTTGGCTCATCTAGCAACAAAACGTTTGCGGCAGATACAACCAAAGTAGCGAGTGCTAAACGAGTTCTTTCGCCACCAGATAAGACCTTCACCGGCTTATGGACATCATCGCCGACGAATAAGAATGAACCGAGAACGTTACGGGCTTCTGGTTCGCGCAAGTCGTCCTTCGAAGACATCATGTTTTCTAGAATCGTGCGATCAAAGTCGAGCATTTCATGTTCCTGGGCGTAGTAACCAAGTTTTAAGCCGTGGCCATGTTCAACTTTTCCAGTATCGGATTCAAGTTGGTTGGCCAGGATCTTAAGAAGAGTAGTTTTTCCAGCACCGTTTAGCCCCAAGATAACAACGCGTGAGCCCTTATCGATGACGCAGGAAACGTCGGTAAAGATTTCAAGTGAGCCGTAGTTCTTGGAAAGTTCTTCACCAGATAGGGGAGTCTTTCCGCAAGGCGCAGGAGTTGGAAAGCGAAGTTTGGCTACCTTATCTTTAACGCGAACATCATCGAGTGATGAACGAAGTTTTTCAGCGCGACGTAACATGCCTTGAGCGGCAGTTGCCTTAGAAGCCTTAGCGCGCATCTTCTCGCCCTGCTTCTGCAAGATTTCAGCTTTCTTTTCGGCGTTGG
>JAXITH010000036.1:0-7031 GCA_034680185.1 Candidatus Planktophila sp. | reverse complement strand
GCAAAGTAGGCCGAAAAATCTGCTTTGCAGCCTCTCCCCTTTTTTCAAAGTGGGCGCTAGCGTTAGCGCCATGAATGAGATCACAATCCCGCCATTGGTCCCTGCCGCTACGTCAGGAAACCTCACCAATTTAATCGCAGAGCGCGCTTGGTTTGAACCAAATCGCACCATGCTCTCTCGCCCACTTGGCGATGGATGGCAGAAAGTTTCTGCCCAAGAATTGGAGGCAGAGGTTCGCGCCACTGCTAAAGGGTTGGTCGCAGCCGGTATTCAAATTGGAGATCGCGTTGCAATCATGGCGCGCACTCGTTATGAATGGACGATCCTTGATTTCGCAATCTGGTTTGCCGGCGGTTGTGTTGTTCCAATTTACGAAACATCTTCTGCCGAACAAGTCGATTGGATTCTGAGCGACTCGGGCGCTGTCGGATTAATCGTTGAAACGCCAAGTCATCGTGAATTAGTAAATCCGGTTCTTCCAACTCACACCAAACATATTTGGACCATGACCGAAGATGTTCTATCAGTCCTTGCAGCCGCTGGCGCTCAAGTTAGTGATGATGAAATTGATCGTCGCCGCAACGCACTTCTGCCAGACACGCTTGCGACTCTTATCTACACATCAGGCACAACTGGAAAACCAAAAGGCGTGCAATTAACCCACGGCAACTTCCTCGCAGAGTGCGGAAATGTTGTTGAAGGCGCTAGTGATCTCTTCTTGAAGCCAAATGGTTCAACCCTTCTCTTCCTTCCAGTGGCCCACGTCTTCGGACGTATGGTTCAGATCGGTGCGATTCGTGCCGGGCTGCACCTTGCTCATTGCAGTGATCCAGTCGGCCGTTTGCAACCAGATCTCGCATCATTTAAACCGACCTTCGTTCTTGCAGTGCCACGAATCTTCGAAAAGGTTTATAACGGCGCTGAAGCAAAAGCTGATGCAGCCGGTAAGGGAAAGATCTTCCGTAAGGCAGCCGAAGTTGCAATCGCTTACAGCGAAGCAATGGATAAGCGCGGTTTCAATCCGCTATTAACTTTGAAGCACGCGCTCTTCGATAAGTTAGTTTTCTCAAAGATTCGCGCCGCACTTGGTGGCAATGTAGAAGCAGCTATCTCTGGTGGCGCTCCGCTTGGCTCACGTCTTGGCCATTTCTACCGTGGAGCCGGCGTAACTATTTATGAGGGCTACGGACTTACTGAGACAACTGCTGGTGCAACGCTAAACATCACTGGTTCACTTAAAGTCGGAACCGTTGGAAAGCCAATCCCCGGAACTTCAATCAAGATTGCAGATGACGGAGAAGTTCTAATCCGCGGACCAATCGTTATGCGTGGCTACTGGCAGAACGAGGCAGCTAACGCTGAAGTATTTACCGAAGATCGCTGGTTTAAATCAGGTGACTTAGGCAAGATCGATGAAGATGGATTCTTATCGATCGTTGGACGCAAGAAGGAGTTAATCGTTACAGCTGGTGGCAAGAACGTTGCGCCGGCAGTACTTGAAGATCGTTTGCGCTCACATCCGCTAGTAAGCCAGTGCATGGTCGTTGGAGATAATCAACCATTTATCGCAGCGCTCGTGACCATTGATCAAGATGCTCTGAAGGGCTGGATCGTTGCCAATAAGAAAGATGGCGCAACGATTGCAACGCTTACTCAAGATCCCGATCTAATCGCTGTTATTCAAACTGCGGTTGATGAGGCAAACAAGGCGGTAAGTAAAGCTGAATCAATTCGCAAATTCACCATCTTGCCAAGTGATTTCACAATCGCTGGCGGACACCTAACGGCAAAGCTTTCGATCAAACGCCACGTTGTTGCTCAAGAATTTGCTAAGGAGATTACTGAGCTCTTCACAAAGTGAGTAACGCTGCGCGAATTGAACTAGCGCGTGAAATTCACGACGGAATTGCTCAGGATTTAGTAGCTCTCGGCTACGAGCTAGATTTATTGCTCGCAAACCAAAGCGCATCGCCGCAATCTCGAATCGAGATTCGCACGCTGCGATTTAAGGTAGATGAGATGATCTCGAAGGTTCGTCGCGAAATGTATTCGCTTCGTGACCCAAAAACCACCACTCTGCAAGATGAGCTGAGCGAAATCGCTCGTGAAATATGCGGCGATCTTTTAACTTGGCAAGAGATCGATAATTTGAGCATTCCGAGCGATATTCAAGAAGAACTAAAGTCGATAGCGATTGAATTATTGCGCAATGCAAAATCGCACTCTAGGGCTAGCCAGATTGAACTACTTCTAAAAGGTGCGCAAAATCGCACCTACTTAGAGGTTAGCGATAACGGAGTAGGAGGCGCGGTGATAGATACCTCTCGTTTAGGACTCGTTGGAGTTAAGGAACGTGTTGAACTTCTTAACGGTCGATTTGAAATCACATCAACTCAGCATGGGACCCGTGTAAAAATCGTTCTGTGAGCAAAGATCTGCTTCCTCCAAGGATCTTGATTGTCGATGACCATCCAGCCATTCGCACAGGTCTTGCTACCGCAGTCAAAGACGCCGGTCTGAACTGCTGCGGCTTTGCAGCAAGTAAGACTGAGGCGCTAGCGCAGTTGGCTCACTTAAATCCCGACGGCATCATTGTTGATTTAAACCTTCCGGATGGAAACGGCTTGGATTTAATTCGTTGGGCACGGAAGAACTCGAAAGATATTGCAATCGTAATGTTGACAATGAGCGATAGCGAAAGCGATTTACTCGCAGCGATGACTGCTGGAGCAAGTGGATATGTGAATAAAGGCGCTCCGTTAAGTGAGGTGATATCAGTATTAACTCGCGCACTTGCTTCACCGCGATCTTTTACAGCCACCGGACTGGTCGGCGCGCTCAAAACCGCAGCCGCCCCTCATCTTTTAACCCAGAGAGAAAGCGAAGTGTTAAAGGCGCTTGCCAGGGATGGAGATGTGGCATCGCTTGCCAAAGATCTTCATATCTCAGAATCAACCTTTAAAACTCATGCCAGCTCGATCTATAGAAAATTGGAAGTTACCAATCGAATCGGTGCGGTAAAGATCGCGCGTGATTCAGGAATTATCTAAGCAATTTATTAAATTCAGCCGCCCAGATATCCCAGCGCCAATTTTCTTCAATCCAATTTCTTCCAGCTGCGCCCATCTTCGCTGCGCCTTCGCTATCACTTAACATCTGGCTAATTGCACTTGCCACATCAAAGATCGAAGTTCCATTTACGGTCACACCAGTAACGCCTTCCAAAACGGCATCAGGTGCTCCCCCAGATTTGCCTGCGATAACTGGAAGACCACACGCGCTAGCCTCAAGATAAACAATTCCAAGGCCTTCAACTTCAAGTCCCGCTAAACGCGAGCGAGACGGCATCGCAAAAATATCTCCGGCGCTGATGTACTTGGGCAACTCTCTATATTGAATTCTTCCGATGAAAGTTACATCGTCTATGAGTTCTAAATCGGCAACCATTTTACGGAGATGATCTCCATATGGACCTTCCCCGACCATAAGTATGTGCGCATTGGGATGGCTCTTGAGTACCGCCGGCATCGCTTGAATCAAAATATCTTGTCCTTTGCGATGAACAAGTCGTCCTACGCTAACGATTACTTTCTTATCACTTAGCCCCAACTCATTTCTCAGTTGTAATGCGGTGCTATCTGGCGCAAAGTGTGAAGTATCAATTCCTGGCGCAATTTTTACCATCGCAGCAATTGCTGAGTTATTGAGAGCTTTAGATATTTCGCCCTTTGTGAAACCTCCTAGATAAGTCAGGTGATCTACGTTCTTGCCGATAAACCGGATGGCAGCAGAGAAGGGCCAAATCTTCGCCCACCAAACTTCATGGCCATGCGTTAGCGCGACAATTTTTTCGACACCGTTGCTGCGCAACCCTCGAGCGAGAACGCCTAATGGAGCGGCGGCACCAAAGAAAACTTTTCGGATCTGGCGCTGCGCAACTAAGCGATTGACCTTTCGCGCCACGCGTGGAGTTGGAAGAAGAATTTTTGAGCGATCTCGAATTACTTCTACGCCGAAGTTATCTGCCCACTCTTGATCGTAAGCGCGGGTATCTCCTTGCGCTGAGGTGTAAACAATCACCGATCCTTTAGGCAACCGCTCGATCAAACCCATCACAAAGGTTTCGATTCCTCCTGCGCGCGGTCCGAAATCGTTGGTGACGCAGAGAATCTTCTCGGCGCTGCTTTCAACATTTTCCATAAATTTTATTATTTAGTTATAGTCGTCTTGCGCCAACGAAAGGTTTACGTCCCAAGCTTGTTGCGCTGGCTACTTTTACGCGCGAACCTGAACGAGGCGCATGAACCATCTTTCCGCCTCCTAGATAAATTCCAACGTGCGAAATTGGTCGACCGAAGAATACGAGGTCACCAGGTGCGAGATTTGCGCGCTTAATGGATTTTCCGTAACTGTATTGCGCACGCGATGAGTGTGGGAGTGAAACTCCAGCTGCTTGATATGCGCGCATGGTCAAGCCTGAGCAATCCCAGTAAGTCATTCCATCGGCGCCGAAAACATATTTGTCACCAATCTGCTTCAAAGCAAATTGCAGCGCTTTACCGGCACGACCTGAAACTCCAACCGCCTTCTTGGCTGCGGCAAGTGATGATGCTTGATCAGCATCCTCTTCTTCCTGGGCCAAGCGCGCTAAACGTTCGCGGTCTTCCTTCTTTAATTTTGCAAGCAGTGACTCGGCTTGCGCTAACTTTGCTGTTGCTTGCGCACTTTGTGCGGCCAACTTCTTCTGTGTCGCCTTTACCAGAGCCAACTTGTCGTTAACTGTTAGCGAAGTTGCGGTTAACCGCTGCTTGGCAGCTTGAAACTTGCGAAGTTCTACCGACTTCTTGCGGGTAATTGCTTCTAAAGATCCAGCGGCTGAAAGGTAAAGCGCTGGGTCGGATGAGAAGAGAAGTTCTAAGCTCTGGCTTAGCCCACCGGTTTTAAATTGTTCGACTGCAATGGCGCTCAGAGTTTTTGAAAGCGCGTTTACGCTCTGGCTTTGAACGGCCGCTTTGGCTTGGATCCCCTGCAGTTGGTTATTGAGAGATGCCAATTTAACTTTTGCTTCTTGTGCACCTTCGGCGGCGGTGGTGGCTTCTTCTTCGAGTTGACGCACGCGAGCCTGCACCTGCGCCAACGTCTGAGCAGCATCTGCGCTCGGCGCGGTAATCAGCGGTGCGAGCAGCGCTAGCAGCGCTGCCAAGACCGTACGTTTGATCAACATAGGGTTAAAGGCTAACGGTGCCTTTACGGGCAACTCAAACCGAGTTACGCGTGGCTACCTGTGAATTTAATTTGATTTACGCTCCCTGAGCGGAGTTAAAGCGAAGTGGACGCACGATTCCGCGGGATGAGAGCAGATTAATCGCCTCCGCCGTCGAATCAGGAATTTCACAAGATTGAGCACCTAACTCTTTCTTGGGAGCTGACAGCAGGAAGGTAAGTACGCAATCGTTGCAACCGATATCGCGCACTGCACATGTATCGCAAGTAATGATCATGTCTTAAACGATAGGTGGCACCACTGACATCACTTGATTCCCGAGATTGCTCGAATCCCAAGATAGCCTTGACGCCATGCCGGTCTTTGCCACCCTAGTTATTGGAAGCGATGGTTCGACCTCTAAAGACGGATCCTCCAAAGCAATTGCCAGCGGCGCCGATCGCAGCCAATTCCTGGCCCGCCGCCGTGAAGTGGACTTCATTCTCATCGGAGGCAAGACCGCTAGATCTGAGCCTTACCACCGCACCCCCGTGCCAGTAGTAGTTGCTTCAAAATCGATGATCAACTCATTGGCTGATAATCGCGACGCACATTGGTGGAACTGCACTCCAATGCAAGCGCTCGAACGCGGGATAAAAACCTTTGGCAGTAACGTACTTGTCGAGGCGGGTGCCAATTTAATCCTGGAGTTAATTGAAGAACGGGCGTTGGATGGAATCTATTTGAGTATAACGCCAGAAAAAGATGGTGATGAGAAAATTGATTACCAGGCTTTGCTGGCGAATTTTTCGGAGATTACAAGCCGCGAAGTTGAAGGCACAAAGTTTATCGAAGCTAGAACGCTGAAATAATCGCCACACCAGCAACTGCTGCTGCAACACCGATGTACTGAACCTTGTGCAACCGCTCGTGTAAGAACTGGAATGCAAGCAGCGCGGTAAAGATTGGATAAAGCGCTCCGAGCACCATCGCTAAAGTTAGATTGCCCTTTGTAGTTGCAACTCCTAATAGTAAATTCGCTAGGAAATCTGCAACGCCGATAAAAATCAAAACCGGACTCTGTTTAAAAGATAACCCGCCCAGAGTTTTATACTTCGCCAAAATTCCGAGTGAGACAAAGAGCGTTGTCATGCGCATCATGACCATCGTCATTAACGCGCTTCCTTCAGAGCCAATCGCCATAAAAGTTAGCGCGGTTCCAAAACCACCTGCTGCACCAAGTGCGAGAATTAGCGGCTTAAGTGGCAAGCCCTGAGAAATTTCTGGACCGCTTGCTAGAAATGCACCAACGACGGCAAGAGCAGCGCCGATACTTAAAATTATTGAGAGACGATCACCTTTTACAAAGAAGGCGTAAGCCACTGGGATAAGTGCACTTAGACCGCTAATCGGAGAAACAACGCCCATGCGTCCAGTTGAAAGACCGGCGTATAAACAAATTAATCCGAGATATCCAAGAACTCCAGCAAGTGCACCTGGAATGAAATAACCATCAGCGCCGAAAGCTGCAGCGGTGTAATCACCTGATGCGACAGCCAAGCCGATTCCAAAGATCAAGCCAATTGCCTGCGTTACTCCTAAAACTGCAATTGCCGGGTGGCTCTTACTCAACTTTCCGCCGTGATAATCAGCAGTTCCCCAAAGTGCGCTGGAAAGCAATGCGAGCAATGTAGCCATGGCGCCAAGGGTACATGTTCCTAATGCGAGGTCTGCGCCCAGCCTCCCACTCAAAACCCTTACCTATCTTTAGAATTAAGCAGTGGATCTAAACCAATTCAATCGCATGATTGAACATTTGCGCACCGCT
>JAXITH010000035.1:0-7056 GCA_034680185.1 Candidatus Planktophila sp. | reverse complement strand
ATCCATTGTGAAGAGCAGTTGGCCGCGGTCCAAGAATGAACATAACAACCGCCTTCCTTTAAGCCAGGTTGCCCCAATGGATCTGCTGGATCTATTCCATATTGTGCAAGCCAGAGTGGATATTGGCGAAGCTCATCATCGCGAACCATCGCACCTTCTAGGAAGCTCGGATATGAATACAAGATAGGCATGCGATCGGTTTTCTGACGCAACACCTTAAGGAAAGTCTTTGCCCAGAGAGTTATCTGCGCCTTTGGCAGATATCGGGCGCAGGTTTTTCCAGAGAGTCGAACACAGTTGTTTTCGAGATCTAGCGCATATGGAAGATCGCGATCGTTATAACCGCCGAGGGCACCCAGGCGCCAGATAACTTTCTGCGCCTGGGTTTGTGCATCAGTGATTACTTCAGCATCTGTTTTTACATCAGGTAAAACCGCGTAATGATAGAAACCGGTGTAAATACCAGCAGCCTGCGCGGCCAATCTATCCATAATCACATATTTCAACGCCAGCGCATCAGCATCATCGCGAGTATCTGATGCTTTGATCATGACAAATCGCATCCCTGCGTTGTACTTCTTTACGAAGTCAATCGGTGCATCATTTGGATGTTGCCAGCGACTGATATCGGAACCATGGATGCGTCCACCCGGACCAAGCTGATCAACCATCGCAGTTGTTACCGCGTTAGAGATTTCTGGGATTGAGCGAACAGTTATCTCACGAATATTCGAATAAATGCTCTTCGAGCCTACAACTGCCTTTGCACGATATTTAACCTGCGCATTGAGTGCAGTAGCGACTGCAACTACGCGCCAAGTCCCAACGCGCGCAGTGCGTGATGAAAATCTAGTGTCTTGCCATTTTCCATTTAATTGAATTTGGATCTCAACTTTGACTGCAGATTTTGCCGGCTTCAAAGTTCCGTAGAGAGTAACAATTGGCTCATCTCCGTTTGGAGTTTGAATCAGAGACATACTTAACTTTGAAGTTGCAGCGCTTGTCGGAACTACTTGAAGAGAAAATAGCGAAAGGCTAAGTACTAGTACGGAAACAATCTTCTTCATGCTATTTCACTGATCTCAACGGTTAAACCTAAAACTTGAGAGATGGCTGCCTTTAGTGAATTCTCCAACTTTATGCGGGCGGGGGAGTATTCATGTCCTCCAGATAGCTTTCGGGCATCTCGAAAATCCAATTGAAGAGTTAGGCCATCGAAATCTGCCAGCCGCGCATCGAAGTATGCGATCCAGGCGATTCGGTCTTGAGACTCGAGGTGATCTAAAACGTCATTCCATCTGGCGCGAATATCAGCCAAAGATGGGGAGGAGGTCATAGCCAAACTTTAGTGGCTGGGTTAATCAAGTGAGAGCTAGTGTCGCGGTGCGCCGATCCATTTGAAATATTCACCCGTTAAGACAACTCTCAGATTCTGGGTGCGATCTGGGAGCACTTGGAGATGCTGTGCAATTCGGGCAACAATCTGTTCTACAGACTTCTCGCTTACAAAGCGCACCTTTGCGATCTCAGAGTTACTTAACCCTTTTGCGAGTAGGCGAAATGTTTCGATTTGGATATCGGTGAAGTCAGAGAGGATTGAATTAAAGGCATTCTCATGAAGTGATCCATGGCTATCGACCCAGGCCATCTTCTCTTTCGCATCGACTGCAGCAATCGAACGAACAATTGCATGACTTACGACAGAAAGATCGGCAATAGATTTCTTCAAAATTACTTGAGCACCTTGTGGTATTTGCTTCTCAAGTAATCCTAGTAAACGCAGATCAGGACATGCCGTCATTAAAACAATTCCAAGAGCCGGATTTACCTTACGAAATTTGTTAACCAGACTAAGCGCTTCGGCTCCGGCAAACTGCAAGTCAATAAGAACAACTTGCGGCGAAAGAAATTTATATAAGTTTTCTGCAATTTCATCAGTGCTAGCTTCTGCAACAACGTTTATCGATTGCAAACGTAGCGCTGCACTAAGAGTTGCTAACTCAAATGCGTCGTCGCTTGCTACGAGAACTGTTGGAGAAATGGCCACGTCTGAAGGTAGCGCATGGGTGATACGCGGGTGATGTGAAAAATAAAAAAGAGATAACTAAATAAAATCTGGGGCTAGCCCTACTTAATTATTTTTCGAATCGCTTCAGGAATAAATTCGATAATTGATGTGGCAGAAATAGGGGCACCCATAGATGCCAAAAGCGCAGCGTTATTATGAATAAGCGCACCAGTTGCTGCTACACGCGCTAGATTTTTTTCATCATTTAAAATTTCTATGTAATTAGTGGCAATAAGTGCGCCAATTATTCCCGCTAACACATCACCACTTCCAGCGGTTGCAAGCCATGGGGTTGCTTTTGGTAATTCAATTAATAAATCTTCGGTTGCAACATAAGTTGTTGAACCCTTTAGCAACACGGTTACCTGCAATTTTTCAGCAGCGAGTGATGCCCATTTCTTGGGATCTGCTTCGATCGCTTCGGAAGAGACTGTGATTCCTCGCTTTCCGAGCAGTCTGGCAAGTTCGCCGACATGAGGTGTAATTAACGTTGGTTGCGAGAGTTTTCCCGCCCAATTCAGTGCACCTGCATCTAGAACAGTTGGGACGCTTTGCGCCTTCATTAGCGTGAACCAGCGATGGCGTAGCCAAGTTGTGTAATCGCTAAATTTCTTATCGCTAACGCCAGAACCCGCAAGCCAAGCATCAACTTTGCCGGGTTGAACAAGCGCTTCTGGCGTGGCATGAAGAACGAGATGTGCGAGCCCGGAAGAGCTATGGAAACGCAATACTCCGAGACCTGTTGCGACTGCAGCTCTTGAAGTTAATACCGCCGCACCTGGAAATTGCGCAGAGCCGGTAATCGCGCCGAGAGATCCACGTGAATATTTATGGTCAAGATCGCTCGGAGTGATGATGTGCTTCTTGGAATCTTTAACGGTCCATCTTTGGCTCTTCATAAGATCTATCCTACGCCTGATTGGCGAAAGGCAATTTTGCAAGTATTGTCCCCGTTATGGAAACAGCTCAAGGAAAAGTACGTTGGGGATTTATTGGCGCCGGCTATATTGCAAAGTTAGCGCTCTATCCTGCGCTTCTTAATTCAAACGATGGTGAAATTTACGCCGTCGGTGCTAAAGATCGTGAACGAGGGCTAGCACTTTCTCCTTCGGGTCTCGTTTATACAAATTACGAAGATTTACTGGCCGATCCCAAGGTTGAAGCGATCTACATTTCCCTTCCGAATTCCCTTCATATCGAATGGTCAATCAAGGCGATGCGCGCTGGCAAGCATGTACTTTGTGAAAAGCCAGCAGCGATGAATGTCGACCAACTAAAAGAGGCAATCGCTGTTGCAAATGAAACCGGACTTATCTTTATGGAAGCCAGCTGGAACCGTTGGCACCCACGCACTCTGCGCCTAAAGCAGATTGTTGATTCAGGTGTAATCGGTGAAGTTAAAACCATACGCTCTGCCTTTACTTACGATGGCCTAGATCCTGCAAATATCCGCGCGATCTACGAACTCGGTGGCGGAGGTCTTTATGACCTCGGTCCTTACTCTGTAGCTGCGCCAATCTGGCTGATGGATTTTGCACCAGTGAGCAATATCAAAACTGATGTGAAATGGCATCCAGGTGGTTGTGACGAAACAGTTACAACATCATTTGATATCGGCGGAGCACATGCAGAAGCGCTGACATCAATGAACACCCCTGACACCCTCTATTTCGATGTAGTCGGAACAAAAGGAAGAGTTTCACTCACCGGTAACGATGCCTTTAACTCTCATAACAAACCAAGCACGCTAGAGCTTGAGATAGATGGCAATGTTACAGTTGAAAACTTCGCAGCCTGCGACCCTTATCAATTAATGGCAGATGCCATGTCGCGCCGGATTCGCGGGGGAGAAGGTTGGCTTATGCCGCACTCTGACTCGATCGCCTTTGCTGAAGTCTTTGATCGAACCTTTGAGGTTATGGGCCGTCCTTAAAAAGATTGAGTGGGACGGGTCGGACTTGAACCGACGACGACCGAATTATGAGTTCGGGGCTCTAACCAACTGAGCTACCGTCCCTAGTGGGGTTAACGCGAACTTTACTGTACTTAAAGACCTGCCTTGCCGAGTAGTTCGTTTAAGTGTTCCAGATGATGATCTGCGTGCGGAAGTTCTTCGCGTGAATGAGTTGTTAATACGCCGGCAACGGTGCAACCAGCATCTTTGGCAGAAGTTACTCCACCAGGTGCATCCTCAATGGCCCAGCAAATATTTGTCGGAAGCCCAAGTCTTTCTGCTCCAAGAATGAAAGGTTCAGGGAATGGCTTTCCGCGAGTTACTTGATCGAAGGTAACTGAATTAGCAGGCATCGGAATCTTTCCGGCGCGCGTGCGGGCGATTGCTAAATCGGTTGTGCAAGAGGTGACAATCGTCCAAGGAATATGGCGATCGTTTAATTCAGCTAGTAGTTCTAGTGCGCCAGGAACTGCATGAACTCCATCAATATCTGAAATTTCTAAATCAGTAACACGGCGGATCCACTTTTGGATTTCTGCTTCTTCGCGATCGGCTAGAACTTTTCGCAAAGTTTGTTCGGCAGGAACGCCATGATGACCGGCAAGTGCTTCAAGAGGGATCCCCGCTTCATTAGCCATAGTGATCCAAGAGTTCATGACCGCTGCTTGGGAGTTAACCAAGGTGCCATCTAGATCAAAGAGAAATCCAATTTTCTTCAAGAACTCTTCTTTTCTTTATTTGGTCGCGGATCGCGTTGCATTCCGCGACGGCCCCAGAACTCCCACATGTCCATCGTTCCAAGTATAAGTGCGAAACCAAATAGTAAATCTTCGGCAGGTGCGGAGAAGATACGAAGCCCAACAATTGCATCAGGGCTATACATAACGATGTTGCGCGATGTCAGCCACCAATTGGTCAGGAACTGGAAGGGCAAGATAATTGCGTAGCTCGTCCAGAACGCAGGACGCGTAAGAAGTGAGTTCTTAAAGAGGAAGAGGTCTGCCATCACGGCGATGGCGAAGGCGGTGATTGCGATATCGCTGTAGTTCATTGCCCGAACTCATCTTTGCGCCAGTGAGGTTTAACAGTTGTAACGCCTTCAATGGTCATAATCGCAGCCATTGGAATAACGATAAAGAATAGGTATTCCTCTAGTGGAATATTTAAAGGCCCGACGATTCCGAGCATTTGATCGCGGTCGAAGAACCAATGTCCCTTTGAAATCGCATATGCATCCCACAATAAAAACAAAGAGCTGATTGGGAGAATGCTGAGCGCGACTCTCTTGATGCGGCGAAGCACGCCAACTTTAAAGACGATTTCTAACCAGAAAGATCCGCAGACGGTGAAGATAAGCATCGCCATGTAACTCCACTTTTGCACGGGTAGATCTTCTCATGCAAAAACCGAGATCGCAGGGCACGCTTTGGTAGTGTTACAGATATATCGCGCGAAAAGGGGTGGAAGATGGCTGAAAAAGAGCTCGATCTACTTCTAAAGGTTCGCAAATATTCCCGTTATGCGGTTGGTATGGCGATCGTTCTCTCATTTGCCTTCGCCCGAATAATCGAAGAGTCGGCAATTACCTGGCAAGTTGTTGTAGCACTTATTGCATTGGCGATTGGTATCCCACATGGCGCGCTAGATCATCTAGTCACATTGCCTCGAAGCAGTGCAAAGAAGATGGCGCTCTTTATTACTGTGTACGTGGCCGTTGCAATCCTTGCCGTTGTAGCAATACTCACCTGGAACGTAGTCGGATTTATTCTCGTCGTAATAATGAGCGCTGTGCACTTCGGCATCGGAGATGCGGCATTTATCTCTGAAATCGATCGTCGCAGCGAAGATAAGAAGCGCTTTCAGAAGTATCTATATGCCACAGCAGCCGGCACACTTCCGGTGGTCATTCCCTTGGTTAGCGAGAGAAGTACCTCTGCCCTTGAAAAAGTTAATCCTGCACTAGTTGATTGGCATCAAGGGCTAAATAGCGACTTACTTCTCTGGACGATGTTAATAACCGCTTTTGCCTTGCTCCGCTTAATTCAACGACGCCGAGATGGCGAAGCAATAGATTTAGTACTTCTTTACCTTTTGGCAGTCACCGCTCCACCTTTAGTTGCATTTGCGGTCTATTTTGGTTGCTGGCACGCCATGCGCCACACCGCTCGTTTAACTTTAACTCTGCCATCTTCGCAATCAGCTTTTGCCGAGGGCAATTCAAGAAAAGCGTTTCTGCGCGCAGTGCTGCCAGGAACCCCCGCGTTGGTTGGAACATTTATCGTCGCAGCGCTGATCGTTATCTTCCGCGGAGATTCACTCGATGATCAGTTCTTATGGGTCTCCCTAGTTGTTGTTTGGGCGCTTACCGTGCCACATATGGCGGTAACTGCCCGCCTTGATCGAAAGGCTTTAAATTGAAAATAGTTATTGCGCTTCTTCTTGCAATCGCGACAGCCGCTCCAGTAAACGCTGCGCCAAATTACATCTTCCCGGTTGCAGACTGCGCAGTTAACTATGCACGCGCTCACCATGATTATGCGGCTACCGATATTTTGGCTAAGAAAGGCTGCAAATTTGTATCGCCGGTAAATGGCGTTATCGATGAAGTAAATCGCGTCGACACTTGGAGCGGAAAGACCAACCTCGGCATCGACCGTGGCGGCCTCTATGTTTCAGTAATTGGCGATGACGGAGTTCGTTATTACGGTTCACATTTAACTTCAGTGGTCGCATCAATCCAGCCGGGCTTAACCGTTAAAGCCGGGCAAATTCTTGGAAAAGTTGGCTCCACAGGAAGCGCTCGTGGAACTGCGCCGCATCTGCACTTTGGTATTTCTTGGCCAACACCAACAGAGCCAAATGTCTGGTGGGTGCGTCGCGGAGTTGTATTGCCTTGGAAGTATTTAGATGCCTGGAAAGCTGGCAAAGATTTGTCACCGGCTAAGGCCGTTGCTGCCGCACTTGCTAAGAACGGTGAGATTCCACCGCTACCTAAGAAATAATTAAAAAACCCCGCCGCTTTCGCGACGGGGTT
>JAXITH010000034.1:0-7076 GCA_034680185.1 Candidatus Planktophila sp. | reverse complement strand
TCGATCACCACAGCATCAATGTATTGCCCAACCTTGAAGTTGGTGCCAATAAATGAAGTCGTGCCATCTACTTCTGGGCCTTGGTGTGCCGCGCGCCCTTCTTGCAGCTCTTCATCTTCGATCAGGACTCGAACCGTTTCACCGATTCTGCCGGCAGCGCGGATAGAGACCATTTCATCGGCGAGCGAGGAAAGGGTTTCCACGCGTTGGCGAATTACTTCTTCTTCAACCTTGTCCGATAGATCTAGCGCTTCAGTGTTGTCTTCGTCGGAGTATCCGAAGATGCCGATCGCATCTAGCTTCGCGGCGGTAATGAAGTTTGCGAGATCGTCGTAATCTTCTTGAGTCTCACCGGGGAAACCAACGATAAAGTTCGAGCGGATTCCGGCCTCTGGAGATAGAGCTCTGATTTGGGTGATCAAATGTAAGAATTTCTCGGAATCGCCGAAGCGGCGCATTCGGCGAAGCACCGTAGGGCTAGTGTGCTGGAAAGAGAGATCAAAATAAGGAGCAATCTTCTCGTTTTCAATCATCGCCTGCAGAAGTGATGGGCGCATCTCTGCTGGTTGCAGATAAGAAAGGCGAACACGTTCTACGCCTTCAATAGCCGCAAAGTCCGGCAAGATTTTCTCCATTAATTTTAAATCGCCAAGGTCTTTTCCGTAAGAAGTTGTATTTTCGCTTACCAAGAAGAGTTCAGATACGCCGTTCTTGGCCAACCACTTTCCTTCTTCAATAATTTCAGTTGGTTTGCGTGAGATAAATGAACCGCGGAAGTATGGAATTGCGCAGAAAGAACAACGACGATCGCAACCCGATGCGATCTTTAGCGGTGCCCAAGGGGCATCACCTAAGCGCTTGCGAAATAGCGAGCCACCTGCGCCAAGTGATGATGCATATGCTTCATCGATCGCTTCTTGGCGCGCAGCAGGGCGATCTGCTGGTGCAATCGGTAAAAGTGAACGACGATCGCGCGGGACATGTGGAGTGTGAGCATTTCCAGAAACAATTGATTGCAAACGTGCCGAGATATCTTGGTAATCATCGAATCCCAAAATGCCATCGGCCTCAGGTAAAGCTTTTGCTAACTCTTGTCCGTATCGCTCTGCCATACAGCCAACGGCGACAACTGCACGCGTGGTCCCGTGCCCTTTGAGCGAATTGGCCTCGAGCAGCGCATCAATGGAATCTTTTTTAGCAGATTCGATAAAACCACAGGTATTTACAACTGCAACTTCAGCGTCTTCGACTTCGCTTACCAGAGTCCAACCATCGGCAGCTAACCGGCCAGCGAGTTCTTCGGAGTCGACTTCATTGCGGGCGCAGCCCATGGTGACGATTGCAACGGTCCGACTCATTTGTCAGATGGTACAGCGTAGAGAGATTACTTGGATCTAAATGTCTTACGAATCTCCTGATTGCGCGCACCGAGAGGGGCTAATTGTTCTCCATTTAGCGTTAGATCAAGATCTCCTGCGTTACTCAAGTAAATACTGATCGATGTTGGAGCGCTAAAGGTCTTGGTATCGCCTTGAAAAATTGGATCTTGAAAAAGGGTTTTACCACCAGCGACTACGTGAATATTTGAACTTCCTCGCGTTGCAGAGATCGTCAATTTCATTTCGCCATTAACGTCAGAAGTAGCGCTAACCGATGGCGTTGGAGTTGCCTCGGTCGCAGAAGCTGAAGGCGATGCGGTAGCTGTGACCGTTGGTGACGCAGTTGCGACTGGAGTTACCGTAGTCGTTGAGTTTGAAATAATTATCTGACCTGCCGCGATAGCTGCTAGAACAACTACCGATGCGATAGCTAAAGTTTTTGGCGAAATTGTTTTACGTTCTGTTGGTATGCGAGTTACATTGTTTTCAACCAACATGTCGTGAATTTTTCGCGATTCAGTCGAATGCTCTTCGTTATATAAATCGATTAGCGTCTGGGGATCTACCGAAATATGCACGGCGATATTGCGTAAGTGACCCTTGGCGTAAGTATCTCCGCCACAATGGATAAAATTATTCTTTTCCATTTCGGTCAAAAGACCGATACGTATGCTGACGCGAGATGCGAGTTCGTCAATGCTAAGGCCGGCACTTTCGCGCGCGCCTTTCATGAACTGACCTAGTGTCATCTTTACTCGCAATGCTGATCGGGTGAACTACCTGTGGGTAAGTCTAGAACCGCAATCACCCCAGCGATAGCGATACAGGTGAATATCGCCTGAAATCACCCCTAGAGATAGTCCCCCATTTGGTGGTAAGTACCTGAATCAATAATCGCGCAGCGTGGCAAGCACAGAATCAAGTTCATCTGGCTTAACCATTACGACTCTCGCCTTTGAACCTTCAGACGGTCCAACGATTCCGCGAGACTCCATCAAATCCATCAAGCGACCGGCTTTTGCAAAACCCACTCTTAGTTTTCTCTGCAACATAGAAGTTGAACCAAATTGCGTTCCGACAACGAGTTCGATTGCCTGCAGCAGCAGATCTAAGTCGTCACCAATTTCCTTGTCGATCATCTTCGATGACTGAGGTGGCGCAGTTACATCTTCGCGATAACGTGGTGAGAGCTGTTTCTTAACGTGGTTTGTTACCGCTTCAATTTCGCGCTCGGAGACATAGGCACCCTGAATACGGATCGCACGAGATGCGCCCATAGGAATAAATAGACCATCTCCCTGGCCAACTAACTTTTCAGCACCTGGACTATCTAAAATAACCCGGCTATCGGCGAGCGAACTTGTTGCAAAGGAAAGACGTGAAGGAACGTTCGCCTTGATAAGCCCTGTAACAACGTCAACCGATGGGCGCTGCGTAGCAAGGACTAAGTGGATACCTGCAGAACGTGCCAGCTGTGTAATACGTACAACAGATTCTTCAACTTCACGTGCGGCAACCATCATCAAATCTGCAAGCTCATCAATGATTACGAGCAAGTATGGGTATGGCTCAACTACGCGATCACTGCCTGGAGGTGGAATAACTTTTCCAGCACGTACTGCTTTATTGAAATCATCGATATGTCTAAAGCCGAAAGTTGAAAGATCTTCATAACGTAGATCCATTTCGCGGACTACCCAAGTGAGCGCATCCGCTGCTTTCTTGGGGTTGGTAATGATTGGAGTAATCAAGTGAGGAATACCTTCATAGGCGGTTAGCTCAACGCGCTTGGGGTCAATCAAAACTAAACGGACATCATCAGGAGTTGCGCGCATTAAAATTGAAGTGATCATCGCGTTGATCATGGATGATTTACCGGCGCCAGTTGCACCGGCTACTAACAAGTGCGGCATCTTGGCGAGGTTGGCACAAACAAAGTTTCCTTCGACGTCTTTTCCGAGGGCTACCAACATCGGGTGGTGGTCCTGGCCGGCAACCGTTGAGCGCATTACATCGCCCAGAGCAACAATTTCACGATCGGTATTTGGAATTTCGATACCTACGGCTGATTTTCCTGGAATAGGAGAAAGGATTCGCACATCACTAGATGCAACTGCATAAGAAATATTCTTTGCTAGCGCTGTGATTCGCTCAACCTTAACGGCATTTCCAAGTTCAACTTCATATCGCGTAACTGTTGGTCCGCGCATAAAGCCGGTGACTTGTGCATCAATTTCAAATTGCAGGAAGACTTCGGTTAGCGCAGCAACAACTGTGTCATTGGCCTTTGATTTTGCCTTCGCAGCTGGACCGGCACGTAGTAAATCTTGTGGTGGCAGCGTGTATTGCGAATCCGCGCTAAGTAGCATCTGTTCTGGGCGTTTGCCTGTTGCGGCAGGAGTTGTGGCAGAAGCTGCCGGAGCCTGAACTTCACGTGGAACTTCGACGGTGAATTCTTCATCGAAAGACTCTTCGTCAATCTCTTCTTCTTCATCATCATGCTGATTCCAGGCAACTACTGGAGTTTCAAATGGTGGTGTATCAGTGATCTCGAAATCAGACTCTTCACGTTGTGGGCGCTTTGACCACATCCAGACCGAAGTGTTTTTGATGCGGATTGCAACAGAAGAAAGTGGAGTTGCTGTCGTAACAAGTACTCCGAAGAAAAAGAGTGCGATCAAGAATGGATACGCCAAGAGCGAAGTCATTAGCGCTTCAAGTGGCATCGATACTGCGTACCCGAGCCATCCCCCGCCATGGCGCATCGCTGTTGCACCAGTTGGATTTACGGCACCGAGTGATCCATTAAGAAGATGCGCAAGTCCTGTTGCACTGACTACAAGAGTTAAAACGCCAACGACTATGCGGGATGTAGCTTTGTGATCATCTGGCGTGCGAAATAAACGAAATGCAAAGTAGAGGGCAAGTAAAGGCGCAAAGAAACCGATGCGACCAAATGCACCATAGATAACTGCGTAGAGGTTGCGACCAACAAAGTTATCGGCGGCAAACCAAGTTCCAGCAAAAGCGGCAAGGGCGAGAATCAGAAGAAGAAAGGCGAGGCCATCGCGATGGTGCGCTGGATCGAGATCACGTGCTCCGCGGGCCAGGAATCGAACTGTTGAACCGAGGGCCTTGGCTAGCGTGCGCCAGAGGGCGCTAACTGAACGCCCGACAAATGAGAGCGCAGATTGCCCGGCGCCACCTGATTTGCGCGAAATTGTGCGTTTTTTCTTAGCCACACCTTTTATCTTAGCGGTCAGACCTCAATAACTACGGGAACAATCATCGGACGGCGGCGATGTTTTCCGCCGACCCAACTGCCGATTGTGCGACGAACAACTTGTGAAAGTTGATGCGTGCCATTTACGCCTTCAGAGACAGCGTGCTTTAAGGCTTTTTCGATCTGACCTTTAACTTCATCAAAGAGCGCTTCATCTTCATTAAATCCACGGGCGTGAATATCAGGGCCAGCAATAATCTTTCCGCTCTGCGATTCAATAACCACGACCACGGATATAAAGCCTTCTTCACCCAAGATGCGGCGATCTTTTAATGAGGATTCGGTGATATCGCCGATGCTGCCACCATCTACATATACAAAACCACATGGAACCGAACCTGCAACCTCGGCTACATGGTCAACCAGATCTACGACGATTCCGTTTTCAATTACTAAGGTATTTTCTCGAGGGACACCTGCCTGGATTGCTAGCTCAGCATTCGCCTTTAAATGGCGCCATTCACCGTGAACCGGCATGGCATATTTCGGTTTAACAATGTTGTAGCAGTACAGCAACTCCCCTGCTGCAGCATGTCCTGAAACGTGAACCATCGCATTGGCCTTATGGACAACCTTTGCGCCAAATCGCGTTAGTTCGTTGATAACTCGAAATACTGAATTTTCATTTCCTGGGATAAGTGACGATGCCAAAATAACCGTGTCGCCTTCACCGACTCGAATCTGGTGATCCCCGTTGGCCATTCGAGATAGCGCAGCCATCGGCTCACCTTGTGAACCAGTGCAAATAAGTACAACTCGATCATCGTAGTTATCGAGATCCTTGGCATCGATCACGATTCCCGCTGGAACATTTAGGTAACCCATATCTTCTGCGATCTTCATATTGCGCACCATTGAGCGGCCAATAAAGACAACTTTGCGATTATGCAGCGCAGCGGTATCGATAACCTGCTGAACGCGGTGCACATGCGAAGAAAACGAAGCAACGATTACGCGCTTCTTGGTCGCCGCAATGACGCGATTTAGCGCCGGCATGATTTCGCGCTCGGCAGGGGTAAATCCAGGAACATCTGCGTTTGTTGAATCAACAAGAAATAGATCTACGCCTTCATCACCTAAACGAGCAAAGGTGCGCAAATCTGTGATGCGTCCATCAAGTGGCAATTGATCCATTTTAAAATCGCCGGTGTGAAGAACAGTGCCAGCTTTAGTGTGGATCGCTACCGCAAGCGCATCAGGAATCGAGTGGTTAACGGCAACGAATTCGACTTCGAATGGACCGATATCTTCGCGCATTCCCTCTTTTACTTCACGAGTAAGTGGAGAAATGCGATGCTCTTTTAGCTTTGCGGTAACCAGCGCCAGCGTTAGCGCGGAACCATAAATCGCGATATCGCCACGTTCGCGTAGCAAATAAGGAGTTGCTCCGATGTGATCTTCATGGCCATGGGTAAGAACTAGGCCAATCACGTCATCTAGGCGATCACGGATATAACTAAAGTCAGGAAGAATTAAATCAATACCGGGTTGATTCTCTTCCGGAAAAAGCACACCGCAGTCAACAATTAAGAGTTTCCCGTTGGTTTCAAAGACGGTCATGTTGCGACCGATTTCCGCAAGTCCACCAAGTGCGACGATGCGAAGTCCGCCGGCAACTAATTTGCTGGGCGTACCGAGATCGGGATGGGGATGCGTCATGCGATATTAATCAAAAGCTATAAAGAGATGCCGCCGGCGATTAGATCTTTGCGCAACTGCGCGATCTGATCTTCGGTTGCATCAACTAGAGGAAGACGTGTGTAACCACCAGGTAGGCCCATCATATTTAGCGCTGCCTTGGTCAAGATCGCACCTTGTGTGCGGAAAGTGCCGGTAAAGATTGGAAGTAACTTTTGATGAATTTCCAGAGCTTTAGCAGCGTTGCCGGCAAACCAAGCATCGAGCATCGCCTTTAAATCTTTACCAACTGTGTGGCCACAGACAGAGACCATTCCAACTGCGCCGACTGAAAGTAGTGGCAAGTTAAGAATGTCATCGCCTGAGTAAACCGGAATACCGCAACGCTTGATTACCCATGATGTAGAAGCGACATTTCCTTTGGCATCTTTCAAAGCAACGATCTGTGGGTGCTCGTAAAGATCAACAATTGTGTCTGGTTCGATTTCGATTCCACAACGGCCAGGGATGTCGTACATCATTACGGGAAGATCAGTTGCGCTAGCAATTGCTTTGAAGTGCGCGGCTACACCTGCTTGAGGAGGTTTGTTGTAATACGGAGCAACAATTAGTAAGCCGTCTGCACCTGCTTTTTCAGTGCGCTTTGCTTGGTTGATTGAATAATCAGTTTCGTTATCGCCTGCACCAGAAACTACAAAAATCTTTGGACCAACCACGTCTTTTACTACGCGGATGATCTCTTCTTTTTCGGAAGATTTGGTAGTTGGGGCCTCACC
>JAXITH010000033.1:0-7240 GCA_034680185.1 Candidatus Planktophila sp. | reverse complement strand
GCTGATGCGATGCCGGCATCGTGTGAAAGTGAGAGATGCACTCGCGCACCATCAACTAGCTCTGCTATTTCACCGCGAAAGAGAAAATCGGGTTTTCCGCTTTCGTGGTTAATTACTTCTGCTTCATGCCAGGCAAGTCCGTGGCCAGCGTTAAGCGCTTTTGCGAGAGCCTCTTTTGCCGCAAAACGTGCGGCAAGTGAATGAATTGGTTTGGTGCGCTCTGCTTCGGTGAAGAGTTTTTCGCGCATTGATGGGGTGCGTTCGAGGGTTTCGGTAAAACGCGCGATATCGACGACGTCGATTCCAATCCCATCAATCATGGGATGCAGTCTAATTGGCGTTAAGAGAGTTGGCTATTAGATGGGTAATAGCGATCAACTGCAATAACTAGAACTAACAGAGATGCTCCGATGAATAAACCGCCGAGCAGATCCGAGAACCAGTGCGTATCTCTGATCAGCGAAACAGTACAGACAGTCAAACTAATGGCGGCAACACCGGCGCTTGCTAAACGACCGCGGTAGCGATCGACGTGCGCATATCTATAAATCAAATAAGCCAGCACGCCCCAAGTAAGAAGTGCGTTTGAGGCATGCCCACTTGGATAAGACATTCCTCCGAAGTGAAGTAGATCGATTCCTACCTTTGGCTTAGTGCGTCCTAAGCCAAACTTAAATAAACCCACAACAACATTTAGCGAGATTAAAGACAAGATCGCTAGGTTGAGCGGGCGCCAAGTTTTAAAGCGGCGCGCGATGTAGAAGGCTGCAATCAATAACGCTGTTGCAGTTACACCGCGAAGGCCAAGATCATCTAAGCGACGAATGATAAATCCGCTGACTCCACGAAATTCTGGGCGCTCTAAGTTATGGATCCATTTATCGATCTCGATTAGAGGTCCGTTAACAATCACTTGCTGAGTTATTAGGAGAAATCCCGCAAAGAGTGAAGCCGACCAACGAGCAGCGCGCACCATCTGGGCGCGACGTACATCGAGGACTTCCTGCATCTTTATTCGACCGTTACTGATTTAGCCAAGTTGCGTGGCTGGTCAACATCGTTGCCACGAGCAACTGCCATCTCATAAGCAAAAACTTGTAGTGGAACAGTTGCCAAGATTGGCTGGAATAAAGGAGAGCAAGCTGGAATGCGAATGATGTGTTCTGCGCCAACAACTTCTGCGCCTTCATGTGCGATAACGATTACGCGCGCACCACGAGCTTTAACTTCTTGGATATTGCTCAGCATCTTTTCATCGAGTGAATGATCGCTACCGCCTGGCAAGATCGCAATTACTGGCGTTCCCTTTTCGGCATCAATAAGAGCGATCGAACCGTGCTTGAGTTCTCCCCCAGCAAAACCTTCGGCGTGGATGTAAGCGAGTTCCTTTAACTTCAGCGCGCCTTCAAGAACAACCGGGTAACCAATATTGCGACCAATAAAGAGAACGGTTTCAGATTTAGCAAAGCTGCGAGTTAGCGCGCGAAGTGGTTCGACGGTCTCGAGGATTTGCTCGATCTTGCCCGGAAGTTCGAGCATCTCGTTATATAAATCATGAACTTGCGCATCTGTGAGTTCGCCACGTACTTGTGCCAAGTGCAGACCGATTAGATCAACGGCAACGATCTGCGTTAACAGAGCCTTGGTTGAAGCAACCGCGATTTCCGGGCCAGCATGTGTGTAGAGCACAGCATCGGATTCGCGCGGAATAGTTGAGCTATTGGTGTTGCAGATCGCCAACACTCGGGCGCCAGCGGCCTTGGCATGGCGGATCGCCATCAAGGTATCCATCGTTTCACCAGATTGTGAAATCGCGATTACCAAAGTATTTGAATCAATAATTGGATCGCGGTAACGGTATTCGCTAGCGATTTCTACTTCTACAGAAATCTTCGCCCACTTTTCAATTACATATTTTGCGATCATGCCAGCGTGATAAGCGGTGCCACATGCGATTACGACAATCTTCTTGAGCGCTTTGATTTCCGCATCTGTCATATGCAATTCATCGAGTTCGATCTTGCCGTTATCTGTTAAACGTCCGATCAAAGTATCGGCAACTGCCTTTGGCTGTTCAAAGATTTCTTTAAGCATAAAGTGTGAGTAGCCACCCTTTTGGGCAGAGGCCGAATCCCAAGTGATGGCGTATTCCTTCGGTGCAATCGCTTTGCCATCGAGTCCGATAATGCTGATGCCGGCTGGAGTCATGGTGATGATCTCATCTTGCCCAAGTTCAACAGCGCGCTTGGTGTAATCGATAAAGGCTGCAACGTCAGAGGCCATGAAGTTCTCGCCATCACCTAAGCCGACAACGAGCGGTGAATTACGGCGTACGCCAACAATGACTTCAGGGGCATCGGCATGCACTGCAACCAAGGTAAATGAACCACGCAAGCGCTTTACGGCATCAAGCATCGCGGCAGTTAAGTCACCGTTATGGGATTTGCGAAGTTCAGAGAGTAAATGTGCAACTGATTCGGTGTCGGTATCTGATGAGAATTCGTGGCCGCGTGATTGAAGTTCGGCTTTGAGTTCTGAGTAATTTTCGATGATGCCGTTGTGAATGACGGCGAGCTTGCCTTCATTGTCGGTATGCGGATGCGCATTGCGATCGGTTGGTCCGCCGTGAGTTGCCCATCGTGTGTGGCCGATTCCAGAATGAACAACTGGCATATTTGCCGGAAGTGAACCTTCAAGATTTGTTAACTTGCCGGCGCGCTTTTCGATAAAGAGCGCACCACTTGTTCCGAGAGCAATACCGGCTGAGTCGTAACCGCGATATTCGAGGCGACGTAGACCTTCAATGAGCGGTGTGATCGCAGACTGTGGCCCTGTGTAACCCACAATTCCGCACACTTTTATTTACCCCAGCTCTGCTTGTACGACCTTTGCCAAGTCGTTTGCTATTTCGCTGGCTAGGTTATCACTCTGGGCTTCAACCATCACGCGGACAAGCGGTTCAGTGCCAGATGCTCTTAATAAAACGCGACCGTGTTCGCCAAGTTTTGCCTCAGCGGCAAGAACTGCAGTCTTAATTGCTGCTGAATCTGAAAGACGCTCTTTGGCAACGTTCTTAACATTTACCAAAACCTGTGGGAAGCGAACCATTGCTGATGCCAGCTCTTGCAGAGTCTGACCTGATTTAACAACTTCTTGTGCCAAGGCAAGTGCGGTCAAAATTCCATCACCAGTTGTTGCAAATTCGCGCATGATCAGATGGCCAGATTGTTCTCCACCAAGTGAATAACCTTTTTCCAGCATCTTCTCTAAAACGTAACGATCGCCAACTGCAGTTGTTTCAACGTTGATATCTGCGTTCTTCATGGCGTGGAAGAAACCAAGGTTGCTCATTACTGTGGCAACAATTGTGTTCTCCTTTAGAGATCCAGATGCTTTAAAGCCGCGCGCCAGAATTGTCATGATGACATCGCCGTCTACTTCATTGCCCTGGGCATCAACCGCTAAAGCGCGGTCGGCATCTCCATCGTGTGCGATACCAAAATCAGCGCCTTCGCGAAGTACTGCGGTGCGAAGTTGGTGCAGATGTGTAGATCCGCAATCCTCGTTGATATTCCAGCCATCTGGAGCATCGAAGATTGAGATAACTTCGGCGCCAGCGCGGCGATAAGTTTCGGGAGCGACAGTTGATGATGCGCCATTTGCGCAATCGATAACGATCTTTAAACCTTTAAGCGGAGTTGAAACCGAAGAAAGTAAGTGGGTGATGTAACGCTCGCGTGCGGTTTCATCATTTATCGCACGTCCTACGCCGCGACCTGTTGGGCGCTCCCATGGTTCGCCGATACGCGCTTCGATTGCAGATTCAATGGCGTCATCTAATTTTCCGCCACCGCGTGAAAATAGCTTGATCCCGTTATCGGGCATTGGGTTGTGAGAAGCCGAAATCATTACGCCGAGGTCAGCGCCAGATTCAGCAACTAAATGTGCAACAGCAGGTGTTGGGAGAACTCCCACGCGATAGACATCAACGCCGGCGCTGGTTAATCCAGCAACTACTGCTGCTTCTAGGAATTCTCCTGAGGCGCGTGAATCTTGTCCAACGATTGCGGTTGGTCGATGTGATTTATCGGTATTGGTTTCAACGAGAATATGTGCAGCGGCAACAGCGACATCTAACGCTAATTCAGCAGTTAAATCACGATTGGCTAAGCCACGTATTCCATCTGTTCCAAAGAGTGCCACTTCTGTTGTGCGGCCTTTGAAAATTAACGCTTGCTGTATTGCGAACGCTTACGGGCCTTCTTCAGACCGTACTTCTTGCGCTCGATAACACGTGCATCACGTGAAAGGAATCCAGCCTTCTTAAGCGCTGGACGGTGTGCTTCAACATCGATCTCGTTAAGTGAACGAGCAACGCCAAGACGAAGTGCACCAGCTTGGCCAGAAACCCCGCCACCGTTGATGCGAGCAAATACGTCGTACTGATTTTCTGCACCAACAGTGCGGAATGGCTCAGAAACTAGTTGCTGGTGAACTTTATTTGGGAAATAGTTTTCAAGAGTCTTACCGTTTACAACCCAACGACCTGTACCAGGTACTAGGCGAACGCGTGCAACTGCTTCTTTACGACGACCAGTGCCTGCACCAGGTGCCTTGATTGCTGGGCGGTTGGTTGCAGCTGCTGGTGTTGCTGAAGAGTAAGAAGTAGGAACTTCGTTCTCGTCTAGATCTGTAACTTCGTTATAAGTTGTATCTGACATTTGTTATGAGTCCCTTACTTTGCGATCTGTGAAACTTGGGTGAATACATATGGTGTTGGTGATTGAGCAGCGTGTGGGTGCTCAGGTCCTGCGTAAACCTTTAGCTTTGATGCAACTTGCTGGCCAAGACGGTTCTTAGGAAGCATTCCCTTGATCGCCTTTTCAACAGCGCGTGTTGGGTGCTTTTCAATAAGTTCGCCGTAAACAGTTGAAGTTAAACCACCTGGGAAACCTGAGTGGCGGTGTTCGAACTTTGAAAGCGCCTTGTTACCTGAAAGAGCAATCTTTTCTGCGTTGATGATTACAACGAAGTCGCCCATATCCATGTGTGGAGCAAATGTTGCCTTGTGCTTACCGCGAAGAAGAACAGCAGCATGTGTTGCAAGGCGGCCAAGAACTACATCTTGTGCATCAATGACGTGCCATTTACGGACGACATCTCCGGCCTTAGGACTGTATGTACGCATGCTTTATTACCTTCTTCTTTTAGTGAGCTTTGATAAATCTGGTGGTACTGCCTTCGGCGCCGTATCTGGCGCAGGGGATGAACTTTACCTTTCATGCGTAGCAGGGTCAAAATGGCCTAAATCCCCGCATACGCCCCGGCCCTTAATGGTCGAAGATCGGCTCCGGGCTCTCATAAACCTGCCCATTGGCCCCGAAGACCAAAAAGCGGGTAAATCCACGGGTGAACCAGCGATCGTGGGTAACCGACAAGACCGTGCCTTCGTAACGATCGAGTGCGTTCTCTAAACTTTCGGCGCTCGCCAGATCTAAGTTATCGGTTGGCTCATCAAGTAATAACAACGTGGAACCAGATAGTTCTAGCAATAGAACTTGGAAACGCGCTTGTTGTCCACCGGAAAGTGATGAGAACTTCTGCTCTGCTTGCTTATCAATTTCATATTTACGAAGCACGCTTTTGGCAGGTCCAAGTTGAAGTGAGTACATCTCCCACAAGATTTCTAGCAGAGTCTTTGTTTCAAATTCAGGATGGGCATGGGTCTGCGCGAAGTAACCGATTTCAACACGTGCTCCGACTTTAAATGTTCCGCTGTATTTAACGGTTTCATCGCCTGAGATCATTCGCAGGAAGTGAGATTTACCGGTGCCGTTCTTGCCTAGCACTGCGATGCGATCTCCGAAGAAGACTTCAAAATTAAATGGTTCGGTTAAGTTGGCAAGGGATAAGTTTTCGAAGGTAAGTGCGCGCAAACCTGTGCGACCACCGCGCAAGCCAACCTTTACATCTTGTTCGATTGGTGGAGCCTCAGGTGCACCTGCTTCTTCAAACTTACGCAGGCGAGTCTGCATCGCGTGATACTTGCTCGCCATATCTGGAGAAATTGCGGCTTGAACTTGTAGCGTCTTAACCAAATCGATTAGACGCTGGTGTTCTTGCTCCCAGCGCAAGAGCATTTCCGCAAAGCGTTCGTTGCGCGCCTTGCGTGCTTCATGCCAAGTCGAGAACTTTCCGCCGTGTACCCAGGTGGTGTTGCCGTTGATGCCTTGTTCCAAGGTAACGATGCGCGTTGCGGTGTTTTCCAACAATTCACGATCGTGGCTAACAAAGAGAACCGTCTTCTTGGTTGCACCGATAACTTCTTCTAGCCAGCGCTTTGATGGAACATCCAAATAGTTATCTGGTTCATCGAGCAACAGAACTTCTTCCGGTCCTTCTAGCAGCGCGCGCAGAACTAACTTCTTCTGCTCTCCCCCGGACAATGTATTTACTTTGCGATCGGCAACTTGATCAAAAGATTTATTTAGCATCTCAGTACAGCAGACATCCCAAATTAATTCGAAGTCATATCCCCCGGCATCGCCCCAATCGATAATCGCTTGGGCGTAATTCATCTGATCTTTTTCTGAACCACTTTCATTCATGGCAGCCTCGGTCGTGACAACTTTTTCGGCAGCATCGCGAATGCGCTTTGGGGCAATAGAAAGCAAAAGATCGCGCACAGTTGATTCATCGCGAACTGAACCAATGAACTGGCGCATTACGCCAAGGCCACCTGTAATTGAAACGGCGCCTTCATCAGGCTTTAGATCTCCGCAGATCATGCGGATTAAAGTTGTTTTACCTGATCCGTTAGGGCCAATAAGTGCAACCTTTGCGCCATCGCCGACGCGAAATGAAACATCGTTAAGCAATACTCGGCCGTCAGAAAGTGAATACTCAACTGCGCTTACATCAATGTGGCCCATTAGTTGTTCTCTTCTTCACGGCGGGCAACGGTCTTCTTTGCACGCTCTAGCAACTCAGCGGCATCGGGATAATCCACTTTATAAAGGCTTAAACCGCGCGCTGGAAAGACCAGTGAATCACTGACGCGCTCTTTATTTTCTAGCAGAGTCGTAATCCATTCAGGATCTTTACGACCGTCTGCAACACAGACAATTGCGCCAACTAAGTTGCGCACCATTGAATAGCAGAAGGCATCGGCTACAACATCTGCGACTAAATATCCTTCGCGATCGCGGCGCCATTGGTAGGTCTCAAGGGTGCGGATCGT
>JAXITH010000032.1:0-7354 GCA_034680185.1 Candidatus Planktophila sp. | reverse complement strand
AATGTCACGACGATATTGCGATGTAGTTGGATCAAAGTATCCAGTTCCTGATGCTTCGCTGCGATCGCTAAATAATTTTGCGAAATCTAACTTTTCATCTTTTTTAAATTGCAAGCGCCAAGAAAGCCAATCGTGGGGGAGAGCAACGCCTGCGACTTTGGCAGCGTTATCTTTTTCAGCATCTGCCAACCAGCGTAATTTCGTGGCCGTAAATGACGCAACTAAAACCGAACCAACTTGCTTTGCTGTTTCTTGATCTCCACCAAGTTCTTGATTTAGAGCTTTCGCGGCATCAGCTGATCGTGTGTCATTCCACAACAGCGCATCGCGAATAACTTCACCATCTGCATCAAGTGCAACCATCCCGTGCTGCTGTCCGCCAATTGAGATCGCTTCGACATCCGATAACCCGCCAGCGGCAGCAATCGCGGTATCAAGGGCGGTGATCCAGTGGGAGGGATTAACTTCAGTGCCATCTGGGTGAGTAGCGCGGCCTTCGCGTACTAACTGGCCGGTAACTGCATCACGAATGACCACCTTGCAAGATTGAGTCGAAGAATCCACGCCCGCGATGAGTTTCTGATTAGCCATGGGGCAAGGCTAGACTGTGCCTGTCAACGTTGACCACTTTTTCTCAAGTCTAAATTTCATTTCGGCTTAGATTTAAAATATTTGAACTGGAGTTTTCATGCGTATTGGCGTCCTCACAGGTGGCGGAGATTGCCCTGGTCTTAACGCGGTTATCCGCGCAGTAGTTCGTAAAGGTGTAAAGGAATATGGCCACGAGTTTGTTGGCTTCCGCGATGGCTGGAAAGGCCCACTCGAGAACTACACAATGGAGCTCAACCTTGAGACAACCCGCGGCATTTTGCCTCGCGGTGGAACCATCCTTGGTTCATCACGTACAAACCCTTTTAAGATCGAAAATGGCGTAGAACGCATCAAGCAGAATCTCGCTGATCAAGGAATCGATGCGCTTATTGCAATCGGTGGCGAAGACACACTTGGCGTTGCAACCAAGTTGGATGCGCTCGGCGTAAAGGTAATCGGCGTTCCTAAGACGATCGATAACGACCTTAACAACACCGATTACACATTTGGATTCGATACTTCAGTAAACATTGCAGTTGAAGCGATCGATCGTTTGCACACAACAGCTGAATCGCATCACCGCGCACTTATCGTTGAAGTTATGGGCCGCCATGCTGGCTGGATCGCACTTCACTCAGGTATCGCAGGCGGAGCAGCTTGTATCTTGATTCCAGAAGTTAAATTCTCTGTAGACAAAGTCTGCGAATGGGTCGAGTCACGCTTTAAGAGCAGCTACGCACCAATCATCGTTATCGCCGAAGGTGCAATTCCTCAAGATGGCGACATGATCACTAAGGATTCAGAGCTCGATGCTTTCGGTCACGTGAAACTGTCTGGCATTGGCGAATGGCTTGCAAAGCAGATCGAAGAGAAGACCGGCAAAGAAGCTCGCACATCTGTGCTTGGCCACATCCAACGTGGTGGAACTCCAACAGCTTTCGACCGCGTACTTGCTACTCGTTTCGGATTGCAAGCGATCACCGCTGCATCTGAAGGCGACTGGGGCAAGATGGTTGCACTTCACGGAACAGATATCGTCCGCGTTCCGCTTGCGACAGCGACTGAGAAGCTCAAAACTGTTCCAATCGAGCGCTACAAGGAGTCAGAGATCTTCTTCGGATAATTCTCTCCCGAGAAACTATCTGAACAAACTACTCTTATCCTCATGCCCAATTCATCGCAGAATTCACTAGACACCCTCTTCACCCCTGGCTTAGTTGCGGCGCAACAACCGCAGTGGCCAGGTGGTGTTGATGGTGCTCCCGTGAAAGCTGCGGTTGCTCAACTTAAATCTTTTCCACCGCTTGTTTTTGCTGGTGAGTGCGATGATCTAAAAGCCAAGGTTGCCGAGGCTGCAGCAGGTCGCGCTTTCTGGCTACAAGGCGGAGATTGCGCCGAAACTTTTGCCGCAGCAACGGCAGATTCAATTCGCAATCGCATCAAGACGATCCTTCAAATGGCCGCGGTCTTGCAGTACTACTCAAGCCTGCCAGTTGTAAAAGTTGGTCGTATGGCTGGACAGTTTGCTAAGCCACGTTCAAATGATTTTGAAACGCGCGGAGATGTAACTCTTCCGGCTTACCGCGGAGATGCAGTTAACGATCTCGAATTTAATGAAGCATCACGTATGCCAGATCCAGATCGCATGGTCCGTGTTTACAACACATCAGCGGCAACCCTTAACTTAGTTCGCGCCTTTACCCAAGGTGGATTTGCAGATCTCCGCCAAGTTCACGAATGGAACAAAGGCTTTATCCGCGATTCATCTGTCGGCGATCGCTACGAACAAATGGCGCGCGAGATCGGTCGCGCTCTCGACTTTATGAAATCAGCAGGCGTTGACCCTGACTCATTTAAATCAGTTGATTTCTACTCCAGCCACGAAGCGCTAATCATGGAGTACGAGAAAGCGTTAACTCGCATCGATTCACGTACTCAACTTCCTTACGATGTTTCTGCGCACTTCCTTTGGATCGGTGAACGCACACGTCAACTAGATGGCGCACACATCGATTTCGCGGCCAAAGTGCGCAACCCAATCGGCGTAAAGCTCGGACCTAAGTCAACTGTTGATGATGCCCTTCGTTTAATCGATCGCCTAGATCCAGATCGCGAACCAGGTCGTCTAACCTTTATTACTCGTATGGGCGCCGGCAAGATTCGCGAAGCGCTTCCTGCTCTTGTCGATGGCGTTACTAAATCTGGCGCACAAGTACTTTGGGTCTGCGATCCAATGCACGGCAATACTTTCGAAGCAGCAACGGGCTACAAGACTCGTCGCTTTGATGATGTTATGGATGAAGTTAAGGGATTCTTTGAAGTCCATAAGAGCCTCGGAACACACCCAGGTGGAATTCATATTGAGTTAACTGGCGATGATGTCACTGAATGCTTGGGCGGGGGAGAGCAGATATCTGAAAGTGATCTTGCTAGCCGCTATGAGAGCGCTTGCGATCCACGCCTAAATCACTCGCAATCCCTAGAGCTTGCCTTTCTTGTTGCTGAAATGTTGCGTGATCGCTAATTTAGCGCTCGTGCCACTTCAGATCTCGCAATTTAAATCACCAATTGGGGTAATAAATCTAATCGCTGATGAGCATGTTCTGCTGGGCTTAAATTTTTCTACTATTAAAGCGCTGAAAAGTAGCGTTGATGACATTGATTACGCCAAGGGTTTTAAGGAAGTTTCCAAGATTGCCGTGATCTCCGATCTCTTGAGTGATTACTTTGCGGGAGATATCGATGCCATAAATGGAATTTCAGTTCGTCAACCTGGTGCAAAGTTTTCGCAAGCGGCTTGGAAGGCGATGCGCAAAGTGAAAGGGGGAAAGGTTCTCTCTTACGCCGATTTAGCAGATCGCGCCGGTTCTGCAGCTGCGGTTCGTGCAGCTGGTTCAGCATGCGCTAAGAATGCGATTGCGCTCGTCGTTCCGTGTCACCGAATAGTGAAAACTGGCGGCGCTCTGGGTAATTACGCCTATGTTTTAAGTAAGAAAGAGTGGTTATTACGCCACGAGGGCGCGCTTTAATATTTCAATTGCAGCTTGGCATTGCTCGTCATCAAAATCTAGATGAGTTACCAAGCGCGCATATTTTGGACCAAGTGCGCTAATCCAGAGCCCAGCATCTTTAGTGCGTGTAGCTAGCTCGGCGGCAGATATTGGCAGAGCAGATAAATCGAGCCCAACTATATTTGTCTCAACGGTATTTGGATCAATTAAAGATGGGTTAACTGCTGCAATTGCTGTCGCTATCTCTTTTGCGCGACGATGATCTTCAGATAAGCGAGCAATATTGTGATCTAGCGCGTAATGCGCAGCACCAGCCAGTAAACCAACTTGGCGCATACCTGCACCATAACGTTTGCGCCAGATACGCGCTTTTGCCACACGCTCTTTATCGCTAAGCATTACCGAACCAATTGGAGCACCTAAGCCCTTAGATAAACAGACGCTAATCGTGTTGAAGTATTTGCCGTATTCATTTAAAGCAACTCCGCTTGCAACATGCGCATTCCAAATTCGCGCGCCATCTAAATGTAGTGCCAGGCCTAATTCATTTGCGCCTTCGCGAAGCGCTTTAATCTCAGCGATAGGTTGGATTGTTCCGCCGCCAAAGTTGTGGGTATTTTCTACGGCGATCGCGGTAGTTGAGACTAGATATGGTCCTGAATTTGGACGTGCTAGATCGAGGGCATCTTTGGCTACTAATAATCCGTTTTTAGCCGGCCAGGTTCGAGTAGTAATGCCACTAAAAACAGCAGCCGCGCCTAATTCAGCGCGAACAATATGAGAATTTGATTCCGCGAGGAGTTCTTCACCAGGTGCAACCAACATACGAATCGCTAATTGATTAGCTAGCGATCCGGTTGGCGTAAATACTCCGGCTTCTTTACCAAAGAGCGCTGCAACTCGTTCTTCAAGTGAGTTAACTGTTGGATCATCGCTATAGACATCATCACCGACGGGGGCTTGCGCCATCGCCTCACGCATCGCCTGCGATGGTCGTGTGACGGTATCGGATCGTAAATCTATAGGCTGCTGCATTGGGTTAGCCTCTCACGCCTCTTTCATTACTATCAAATACATTGCAAGCACAACAATTGCGCCACCGAGTGAGACTTGTAGCGTGAGTGATTCTCCACCGAAGGCAACTGCAAAGAGCGCTGCGAAGACAACCTCCATAGTCAAAATCACGGCCACCTTTGTTGAATTCATATGTGCCTGTGACCAAGTTTGAACAATAAATGCAACGGCAGTACAGATAACGGCGGTGAAGATAACAACGCCCCAAACTCCTGAATCTGGAGGTGTTTCATAACCTTGCCCAAGCGATATTGCGCCAGTCAAAAGTGCGCAGATAGATAGTTGAACAACAGTTAGCGCATAGGCATCTAACCCGAGGCTCCACTTACTTAAGGTGACAATGTGAGCAGCAAAGGCGATCGCGCTGACAAAGACCAACGCTTCACCGATTCCAATAGACCAGCCGCGCAGTGAGAGAAGTGCCAATCCAATTGTTGCAAGCACAACACAGAACCAAGTAAATCTAGTGATGCGTTCTTTTAGAAAGAGCGCGGCTATTAGCGGGGTCAATACAACATACAAACCGGTGACAAAGCCAGTAATTGCAGCGCCAGTGCGTGCCAAGCCTAAGGTTTGAAAGATATAACCAGTACCAAGAAATAAACCTGCGAGAGATCCTTTAAGAAGCATCTCCTTATTGATCTTCTGCAAGACACTTGGACGGAGCAGAACCATCGCAATTACTGCAACCACGAAACGAGTTGCCAAGAAGCTATTTACTGATTGTCGCTCAATTGCGGGCTTCATAATTACAAAAGCTGCGCCCCAGGATGCTGAAACTGCGAGCAGTGCCCATGGTGCAAGTTTTAATTGAAGTTGGTGACGGGTACTCATCCGCGCAAACCTTTAAGGAGAGCGACCTCTTTACCGTGCTCTGGTTCCATCCCTGGCGTTTCCAAAATTAGGGGAGCGTTCTTAACCGCTGGGTGCTTTAACAACTCTTTAAAAGGGTCAACTCCAATAAAGCCTTCTCCGATATTTTGATGGCGATCTTTAAGCGCTCCACAAACATCCATAGAGTCATTGGCGTGGATTAACTGAATACGCTCAGCTCCGGCAACTTCAACCAAGAGATCTAGCGTCTCTTTCATTCCACCTTTTTTAGCGATGTCATGGCCTGCGGCAAAGACGTGGCAAGTATCTAAACAGATTCCAACTTTCGGGTGGTATTCCAGCGCTTTTAAGTAATTCTCTAAATCTTCTAAACGCTTAACCAGTGATTGCCCCTGCCCAGCGGTAGGTTCCAGTAACAACATTGGAGCATCATCGGTTAGCGAGCTTAGGATCGGCATCATCCCTTTATGGATCTGCTTCCAAGCCTTATCAATGAAATCTTCATTTACAGCAGAACCTGTGTGGACTACAACCCCAAGAGCGCCGATCTCTTTTCCGCGCTTCAATGAGAATTCAGTAGATGCCAAAGAGTTTTTATAAGTACCTTCTGTGGGAGAACCTAAATTGATCAGAAATGGAGCGTGTACATAGGTCTCAATATCTAGCGCGGCCGCTTTCTCGCGAAAAAGTGCATCGGCTTCATGATTTGTTTCGGGCATTGCCCAGCCTCTTGGATTCGAAGTAAAAACTTGAATCGCTTCGGCGCCGATAGTTTCGGCATAAGCAATGGCGCGTTTAGCCATTCCGCCAGTGGTCGGCGTATGGGCGCCAATGCGAGGTGAGGTTTTAGGCATTTGCCTACCCTACAGTGATAGTTACCTTGCTGCCCCGTTTGACCTTGGTTCCGACCTTGGGCGAGATATTAGTAACTGCCTTTACCTTCTTCGCGCCTATCTTCTTTACTTCCACTTTAAGTTCTAGATCAGTTAGCGCTGCACGAGCTTTCGCTTCAGATAGCGAGAAGACATTTGGAATAAAGACATATTGCGATCCCTTAGAAATAACCAAGGAAATCTTTGCTCCCTTTTCAAGAGGCGCACCGCCAGAAGGAACCTGCGAGATTACCGCTCCAGCCAGAACGTTCTCGCTATATTGTTCTTTGGTATCTACATCGAAGCCAGCCTCGGTTAACTCATTGAGCGCTTGGTCCGCTGATTTACTTACGTAAGATGCAACGCTGATTGTTTCTACACCTTTACTAATTAGTAGATCAACAGTTGCATCGCGTCTGACTTTCTCGCCTGAATCAGGTGAAGATGAGATCACGAAACCTTTCGGGGTGCGATCGTTAAAGACTTCTTTTAATTCACCAATAGTTACTGGGTACTTTGCCAGTAAATTAACAGCCGCTTCTGGAGTTAGTCCAACTAGCGATGGAATCTCGTAGCGTTCTGGCCCCTTAGAGATAATCGCCTTCACAGCTCCACCTGGATCGATCTTTCCGCCACCTGCGGGTTGCGATTCAATTATCTGGCCGCTCTTAATTTCTTCATCAAATCTCTTCTCGGCTACTACCAAGGTCAATCCAAGTGGAGTAAGCGCTTTCGATGCTTCCTTTTCGGTGGCGCCGACAATAGAAGGCACTACAACTTTAGATCCGGGTCCAACTAGTGCATACCAACCAACAATTCCAAGGGTTATCGCTAAACCTGCAGCGATATAACGATTGCGGCGCACTCGCTTGCTAACTTTGCGCTTCTTGCGCAATTGCGAAGTTGACTCTTTACTGTTCGACTTTTTGCTTTCTTCAGCATCGTCACTCTTCTTCAAGGCCAAGGTCTTTT
>JAXITH010000031.1:0-7426 GCA_034680185.1 Candidatus Planktophila sp. | reverse complement strand
TGAACTCAGCAGCCCCAGTTAGACCTCTGGCCATTGTTAGTGGTGGCAGCCGCGGGCTGGGCTATGAAACCGCACGTGGATTGGCAGCGCGCGGTTACGACTTAGCGCTGATTGCCAAAGATCCTGCGCGGTTAACTTCTGCGAGAGATTTGCTCCTTGCAGAATTTTCGCCTTCGCAGAACGGTTTAGCCATAACTGTTCACCCGGCAGATTTAGAGAACCAAGCAAGCGCTCGCCAAGTTGGCGAAGAGATCGTCGCCTCACTTCCAACAGCACAAGTAATGGTTCTGGCACATGGCGTGATGAGCGAGAAGATGTCGAAGACTCTGCGCACAACTGATATCGAATGGAATCGCGTGATGGCGATTAACTTGGATTCCGTTTTCACGCTTGTAAATGTGATTGCACCTGCCATGTCCGATGCGCGCAATGGACGCGTAGTTATTTACTCTGCATGTTTAGGTCGCATGTCCGGACCAGGAAATGCCGGGGGACTAGCACCGTATCGAATTAGTAAAGCTGGAGTTAACGCGCTCGTTAGAAATTTGGCACATGAAACCGGACTTGGCGCTCGCGGATTTTATGTTGATGCAATCTGTCCAAATCATTCGCGCACGGATATGGGCGGACCCGATGCGCCACGTAGTGCTGAAGAAGGTGCCGAGACTGCTATTTGGTTGGCAACTGCAAATATTTCTGAACGCGGCACCGAACAAGTAACCGGATTACTTTGGGAAGATAGAAAGATTGTTCCCTTTTAATTTAGCCGTTTTTAATTTACTTGCGCTCTTCGGGAATTATTGTCACTGCAAAATAGATAACTGGTACTGCAAGAAGCAGTAACGGAATTGCACCGATTAAAAAGCCACCTTCGAATTGGTATTTAACAACGCCTAAAACAATTAAGTTGGCCAAGATTGCTGGCGCGCGGCCCCAATTCTTTTTCTGTGCAAATGCGCGACCACATGCCAAAAGCCCAAGGCCACCCACCAACGCAAAGAGCAGCACTCCTGCCAGTGGCGGGATCTCGCGATCTTCGTGGGTAATTCCCATGACTCCGACCCAGACGCCTAGGGCTAACACGACCACACCTTCTATATAGAGAAGGGTTGACGCGATAGAGCGCTTACGCGCTTGCTTGGCAGGATCGGTGCTCATGAATAAAAGAGTAGCAGGATGAGTTTTTCGCACGATGGTCTGCGCGATTCCTTAACGCACGTTGCGGCGCCGCCATACTTTTACGAAAGCGTGAGACGAGAGATTTCACTATCTCATAGAAGCGGTAGCCAATTAACGGCAATTAACTTTCAATTAATTTCCGAACTAGCTATTCACGATTACCCGCTGATTGCATTTGCCGAAATTGCCACCAGAGCATTCCGATTTGAAGACCACATTGGGCGATTGGGTGAAAATACTTTTGTTGTATTAATTTCAGGTGGGGTTGATGTTGCAGAACAGATTACCGACCGCGTGATTGCGCAGTGGGCTCTTCAGGGCGTTCCTGGGATTTCCCTACATTATGCGTGGTCACTACATATAGAAGGTGAAGAGTGCCTTGATTTTCTAAACCGCCTAGATTCTCAGCCGTTAACATCGAAGGAGTTCTAACTTATCCACATCCCAAAGATGGGCGTGAATTAAAGAAAAGGCGCGCTCTATCTTCGCGCAATGGAAATGGATGTGGCTTTCGGTCCGATCGCGGATTTAATCTCCGATGCCACGATAGAAGAGATTTGGATCAACTCTCCGCAACGAATCTTTATCGCTCGCTCAGGTAAAAGCGAGCTCACTAACTTATTGCTAACTGCAGAGGAAGTACGTCAACTAGTAGACCGCTTGTTAATTTGGAGTGGCCGGCGCCTTGATTTATCTCATCCATTTGTGGATGCGCGATTGCCAGATGGAAGCCGCTTGCATGTGGTGATTCCTGAAATAACTGCAGAGCACTGGACGGTAAATATACGCAAGCATCTACTTCGACATTTATCCCTAGAAGATTTATGCGCCCGAGGAGTGCTTTCTGCTCCCATGGCTCTTGCGCTAAGGAATTCTGTTAAGGCAGGGCTAAACATCCTCGTCAGCGGAGGAACGCAATCCGGGAAAACAACGATGTTAAATGCTCTGGTATCGGCAACTCCTTTAGGGCAGAGAGTTATAACGATCGAGGAAGTCTTTGAGTTAAAGCCGCTACTTCCCGACTTGGTCGCGATGCAAACACGTGGTGAAAACTTGCAGGGCGACGGCGCCATACCTTTACGGCGCTTGATTAAAGAAGCCCTTCGCATGCGACCTTCTCGAATTGTTATTGGTGAGGTGCGCGAAGCCGAAGCGTTAGATCTACTGATCGCTCTCAATTCAGGTTTAGCTGGAATGGGAACTCTCCACGCAAACTCGGCACGAGATGCGATTATCAAATTACAAACGCTTCCACTACTTGCAGGTGAAAACATTTCCCATAAGTTCATTGCTCCCACGGTCGCATCTGCAATCGATCTAGTAGTTCAAGTTGGAATAGCAAGCGACGGAACCCGACGCGTGCATGAGATCGCTGCGGTCACAGGTCGATTTGAAAGCGATCGAGCAGAGATTGAGACGCTCTGGAAGTGGGATGGAAAAGATTTCATTCGTGGCCTTGGAACGATAGGTAACGAAGAAAAATTCTCCGCCGCCGGAATATCGGTCTCCAACGGGTGGGGCTTAAATGAATAAATTAAAGAGTCCAACAAGCAAATCAATTCTGGTAACTCTCATAGCTTTCATCGGCTCGTTCATCTTTGTCTTCCTTCTTTCAAATTCTTTGGTAATCGCAACAGTCTTCGGAACTTTATTTGCAGCAGTGAATACCCTCATTTCAAAGAAAAGTTCAAATAAACGAGAGGCGGCGATCAGCGCTGCCTGGCCAGAAGTTATCGATCACCTAGTTACGGGTATTCAATCGGGCTTATCTATATCTGAATCGCTAATTGGATTAGCAACGAGAGGGCCAACGGTAATCCGAGAATATTTCTCCCAATTTGAAAACAATATGCGCGTCAATGGCGACTTCAACGCAGCGCTCTCCAAACTGAAATTGAGTTGCGCCCAGCACGGTAGCGATCAGATATTCGAGGCAATTTCGATTTCGAAGACTTTGGGCGGCTCAGAACTATTAAACATTCTCAGAACTGTAGGAACTTTCCTAAGACAGGATCTGGCGCTACGAAGAGAAATTGAAGTTAAACATGGCTGGATAAAGAATTCGGCCCATCTATCTGCTGCAGCTCCGTGGTTGCTGCTCCTTTTGCTCTCTACCCAACCCTCAACATCGCAGGCGTTTTCGACGTCTACTGGAGTTTTAATCCTGCTCGCTGGGTTAGTGATGACCGCGGTCGCCTATTTATGGATGAATCGCCTCGGTCGACTTCCCGAACTACCGAGAGTCTTTGGTGCACCGTGAAAATTTCCGTGGTTATTCCAATTCTGCTAGCTGCGGTGGGATGTATTTCGCTGGCTCTTGATTCAAATCCTAAAGATCTCTTTATCGGCCGCATCGCAAAATCTAAAGATCGAAAAACGGTTCAAAGCCGATTGGCTGAAATCGGTAGAGATCAAACAGAGAGTTTCTATAATTTCAGAAGTCGGCAGTTAGCAAACTCAGCACTAATAAGTGGAGCTGTGAGTGCCGCCGCAATTGTTCTTGGTAATCCATTTGCGACCTCATTTTTACTGGCCGTCATCGTTGCGGTTTGTGTATACATTTATATCGATCGAGATTTATCAAAACAAGTTTCCAGACATCGTGAAAATATTGAATCCGAGTTTCCTGCAGTAGTCGAAATGTATTCCCTCGCGATGTCGGCTGGTGAAACTCCTATCTCGGCAATGGAACGAATCGGTAAATCTGCAACCGGCTCTCTCGCGATTGAATTCAATAAGGTTGTTGAGCTTGTTAAATCAGGTACCGCTTTTCATGTAGCTCTCGATGCCATGGGAAGAAATCTGCAATCGATAGCGATAAGACGGTTCGTTGACTCGCTGATCATCGCAACGCTGAGAGGCGCTCCGTTAATAGATGTATTGCAGCGCCATGCCCAGGAGGCGCGTGAAATGCAGAGAAACCGTGTACTTGGAGCAGCAGCAAAAGCAGAGATTTCCATGATGGTGCCAGTGGTCTTTCTAATACTTCCCATTTCTATTCTTTTCGCACTTTGGCCATCGTTATCAAATCTCAATTTGTTCAGTAGTGCGTAATACATAACCAATCTAGAAACTTTTAGAGAATCAAGTTTTAGCCATTTCATATCGGATGAAATGAAGAGAGAGGATGGATGAAAAAATGCAGAAAGCCAATCAATATAAGTTGAAAAGAGTCACATTTCTAAAAGCCGTATGCGACATGAATACGAATGTTGCTGAAGCGCTTTTGCAGATCATTACCAAATTGGCCTTTCAAATCAGAGAGAATAAAAGAGTTCAGTTGTTACAGCAGCGATATTCGAACCTACTTTCATCAGAAAGGGGCGATGTTCCGGGCTGGGTGCTTGTAGTTCTAATGACAACTGGGTTGGTTACTGCAATCTGGACTATCGCAGCGCCACGTTTAACCAGCATTCTAAAGAATTCATTAGATGCCATGAATGGAATTCGGTAGTGCTTTCAATCAGAGATTTCTTAAAGTCTGAGAGAGGAAGCGCAGAAAGTGCGATGGTGCTGATTCCCCTACTTTTCTTATTCTTATGCGGTGCGCAGCTGACCTCAACGGTTTTCATAAGAAATATGGAGATGGCAAGTGCGCAGAGTGAAGCTTCAACAAGGGCGATTGCAGATGACATTCGACCTGGCGACCGCATCGTCAGCGTCGATACAGGCAACCGCTTTCAAACCATTCGCTTATTAGTAACAGAAAAGGGACGAGATCTACCGATATTAATTCCAGGCTTGGCGCCTTTATTTGGTGGGTCTTTGCGGAGTGAAGTCAGAGGCGTGTCAGTGATTGAAGGTGAATTATGAAGAAGCTACTGGCTGGCGAGAGAGGCAGTGCTAGCGTTGAATTTGTTGCCCTGGCGCTGCCGCTATTTGTTCCGGTTATCTTCTTCTTGCATCAATTTGCGACGGGAAGTGCGCAAGAAGAGATTGCCAGAACTTTGGCGCGTGAGGGAGCGCGAGCATTTGTAGCTAGCCACACTTCTTCTAACCCTGAAGTCGCAATGAGCGCCGTTATTCATGCTGCAGGAAAGGAACTTGGACTAACCGAATCTGAATTCACTCGTATGGCAGTCGGTCTGCAGTGCGATAGTTCTCCCTGTCATTCACCAAATGGAAAAATTGTTGTGACAATTCACTTTGGCGCCACAAAGGAATTCCGAGCGGTAACCGCATCGGCACAGGAATACATATCTCCATGGAGTTAGTTGGCAAGGTCAAAAAATTTGCGCACGATGAAACCGGGTCAATCTCGATCGTAGCCATCGGACTCTTCTTAGTTTTAATAAGCACTTTGACGGTAATTACAAATATCGCAGCAGTTGGAATTGCCAAGCGATCGCTAACCCAAGCCACTGAGGCGGCTGCGCAACGAGGAGTGAGAAATCTAGATAAGCGCGCTTATTACCAAGGTGAATTTGATGCCACTACTCAAGTTCGCAATCTCTTTCGTGCCGGTCCGGAAGACCCCGGAATTCCGATTGATTGTTCAAAAGCGCTCGGCGATTCCCAAAGCGCTCTTGAAGATTGGAGTAACGGGCCAAGTACTTTAAGAAGAGTTGAAATAACCAATTTAAGAATTAGTAGCATCAATTGCGATGGATTCGGAATTCAATTGGTGACCACTGCGCAGGCACGGCTGCCGCTACTTTTGCCTTTCATCAATATCGACTCAGTCTCAATTTCATCTTCAGTTTCTACAACTAGCCAAAGAGCAAAGGGCTTTTCTCCCTTCGGTATAAGGATTTTCTGACACTCGCTATCCTTACCCCATGGCCCGCGAATACGATCTTGAGATTGCTGCAATTGGTGCAACTCTTCTCTCTATCGAAAAGGTCTTGGATCTTCCTAAGTTAGAAGCAGAAGCGGTTGAACTTGAAGCAGCAGCAGGAGTTCCAAATCTTTGGGATGACCCAGAAGCGGCGCAGAAAATCACGAGCAAGTTATCTAGAGTGCAGAGCACAATCGCTCGCTTGAAATCACTTCGCCGCAGAGTAGAGGATCTGCCAATCCTGTTCGAATTGGCTGGATCAGAACCAGATGGATCTGCGCTGGCTGATGCTGAACTGGAATTAGATTCAACAGTAAAGGCAATTAGCGAATTAGAAGTTACAACACTTCTAAATGGTGAATATGATGACCGTGATGCTTTGATAACTATTCGCTCTGAAGCCGGTGGCGTTGAAGCTGCCGACTGGGCAGAAATGTTGATGCGTATGTATCTGCGTTACTGCGAACGTCACGAATTCAAAGTTGATGTCCTTGAAACTTCGTATGCTGAAGAAGCGGGAATTAAATCAACCACCTTCCGGGTTGGCGCTCCTTATGCCTATGGAACCTTGTCTGTTGAGCAAGGCACCCACCGTTTAGTTCGAATTTCACCGTTTGATTCACAATCGCGCCGCCACACATCATTTGCCGGCGTTGAAGTTGTTCCGGTTGTTGAACAAAGTGACCACATTGAAATTGATGAAAAGGAAATCCGCGTAGACGTTTACCGTTCATCTGGCCCTGGTGGACAAGGCGTTAACACAACTGACTCTGCTGTACGTCTTACACATATTCCAACTGGAATTGTTGTTTCATGTCAGAACGAACGTTCACAGATTCAGAACAAAGCAACTGCTATGGCAGTTCTGCAATCAAAGTTGTTAGAGCGTCGTCGCCAAGAAGAACAAGCCAAGATCAATGCTTTGAAGGGCGATAACTCAGGCTCTTGGGGTAACCAGATGCGTTCTTATGTTTTAGCTCCGTATCAAATGGTTAAAGATCTTCGTAATAACCATGAAACTGGTAATACATCAGCAGTATTAAATGGTGAAATTGATGATTTCATCGAAGCAGGAATTCGCTGGCGTCGTTCTAGCGCTTCATAAATATTAATCTGTTAAACATTAAGTTAGGCCGGTACTTATATATGCATTGAGCGCTTAACAACTTGACCGCTCTTGAAAGTAATTATTCATACATGAAGAATCTTTTGAATAAGTAATTTTTTTCACATTAAACCTTGGTTATGCACATTTCAGGCGTAGATATTTGGTGATATTTCCTGTGAATCCGCGCAATTTGCACCGATATCAGGCGCTTTTTGCGGATCTATACCTAAACTAGGTCTCAGTACGGCAGCCATATTCCCCCATATCCGTGGCGCCTAAAGGTCTCGCAAGAGAAGGAACGAAGGAGTTCGTGTGATTCGTTTTGAGAATGTGACGAAGCTATATGCAGGTAACGATAAGCC
>JAXITH010000030.1:0-7531 GCA_034680185.1 Candidatus Planktophila sp. | reverse complement strand
TCTTGGCTTGAGCAGCGAGAATTAGCGCGCGGTTGGTCACCGATTTTGATCCCGGGATTACTACTCGCGCGCTGACTTTCTTATCTCCACGAAATGGAGCGGGCCAGAGCATAAGCGGCAGTCTACTCTCTACCTATGTGCGGTCGTTATGCCCAAGCGCAGGGGATGGACGAGATCATCGAAAGATTCGATCTCGATGGATCAACCCTTGATGCTTCGCTGCCGCTTAACTGGAATATCGCACCGACCAATGAGATCTACATAATTCGCGATACGCCGAGCAGCGCCAATTCTTTAGAGCGAATTTTAGATAGCGCATCGTGGGGAATTATCGCGCCGTGGCAGAAGAACTTTGCCGAAGCGCGAGCCTCGCAATCACATGCAATCAATGCGCGCAGCGAATCGATTCATGAGAAACCAACATTTCGCCAAGCATTTCGCACAACGCGTTGTTTAGTTCCAGCAACTGGTTATTACGAATGGGCAACTTCGCTCGGAAAGTATCCGCCGAAACAACCTTTCTATATAACTTCTGCCGATCCCAACAAATCTCTTTCTATCGCTGGAATCTGGAGTACCTGGAAAAACGAGAAAGGCGAAGAGATTCAATCTGCTGCAATTATTACTCGCGAAGCAGTTGGGGAGTTAGCGACGATTCATAGTCGTATGCCAGTCTTTATGGAACGCGCTAAATGGAACGATTGGTTAAATCCCAAGAACCGTGAAATTGAAGATCTGATCGCGCTAATGCAGAACCCAGATCCAGCCGCCGGATTGGCGACGCGACCAGTTTCATCGCGCGTAAACCTGGTGGCAAATAACGGCCCGGAATTAATTGATGAGATCGAATTAGGCGAGGCGCAGACGCTCTTTTAAACCCTCCCATAAAGAGCGTTTTCAACAACTTTGGGATAGTGTGTAAGAGATGGCATCTAAAGATCTAGTCCTAGAAAGCGCTTCCGATCGCAACACTCGGTTCGAGCGCGATGCCCTTGTGTTTATGGACCAGTTATATGCAGCAGCGCTTCGTTATACAAAGAATCCCGAAGATGCGCGCGACTTAGTTCAAGATACTTACTTAAAGGCTTTTAACTCTTTCCACCAATTTGAAGAAGGAACCAACCTGCGCGCTTGGTTGTATCGCGTATTAACTACAACCTTTATCAACTCTTATCGCAAAGATCAGCGCCGCCCGCAGCTTGCCGCTGGCGAACTAGAAGATTGGCAGTTAGCTGAAGCGCAATCACATACAAGTGATCTCGGAAAATCAGCAGAAGCTGAAGCGCTTGAAAATCTGCCGGATAGCGATATCAAACGCGCGTTGCAGGAGATCCCAGAAGAATTTCGCATCGCCGTTTACTTGGCCGATGTTGAAGGTTTTTCTTATAAAGAGATCGCAGATATCGTCAACGTTCCTGCTGGCACGGTGATGTCACGTCTACACCGCGGTCGTAAATTGTTACGCGAAAAGTTAGCGGACTATGCAAAAGAACTTGGCTATTCCACTGACTCTAAAGACAAGAGCGGAAAGGGGGAGAAGGCATGAGCCATCTCGAAGAGATTCCATGTATTGAGGTTCTCTCCTCCGTTGTCTTTATTATCGAAGGAGTTGTTGAAGAGACTCGCAATCCGCAAGCGATTGAATCTCACTTAAATTCTTGTGCTGCTTGTCGCGCAGAAGTTGAGCACGAGCAAGCGATGCATACCCTCTTGCAGGATGTACTGCGCCGTTCGTGCGATGAGAAGGCTCCCGAAGATTTACATCGCAGCATCCACGAAGAACTGCTTCGCCAAGCAAGTGGTGCTGGAGTTACCGAAGTCGTAACTCAATACAGCATGACTGAAATTTCAATTGAAATCGACGAGTTCGGCAACGTGGAACATCGCGAAATTCAGATTGAACAAACTCACGTCCAGCATTTCATCGACGACGAAAAGTAATTCAGGATTTATGCGCCCAGCAGAGGAAGTAATTGGAGCGGTTGGCTTCTCGGTAATGACCGTTCGCCCTGGCGATACCTGTTTAGCAATGGGAATTTCGGATCTGCCAATTCTTGCCCCCGGCCACTTAATGAGCGTTATGGAGAGCGCTTGTGTTGCAGCGCTTGGTGAGCATCTAGAAACTGGCGAAACTACTATCGTTGATAAATTCGATATTTCTGTAATTGATTCTGTTGGAATAGGTTCGGAAATTCGCGGAACCGCTCGCTGTACTGAAATGGATGGGCGTTCGATGATCTTCGAATGCGATATCTATGAAGGCGAACGCCATATCGCTTTTGCCATAATAGAAAGAACGGCGGTGGAGCGAGTATCTTTCCTCGCCCGCACCGCCGCGCAATCTTTAATTAAATCAGCCGATATTTAAGCTTTCTTGGTGGCCCAGAAGATCTCTGCAATTTCATCGATCTTTGCGATCAACTTATCTGCAACTGCAATGTCCTGAGTTCCCTTTGTGCCGGCAGCTCCTGCCAACTTTGTCGCCTCGTTAAAGAGTGAGTGAAGTTGTGGGTATGCCTCAAAGTGTGGAGCCTTGAAGTAATCAGTCCAGAGAACCCAGAGGTGCTCTTTAACTTGGTGTGAACGCTCTTCTTTAATTGCAACAGAACGTGAACGGAAATCTGCATCTGGGTTAGCTGCATACTTTTCCATGCATGCCTTAACTGAGAGCGCTTCGATCTTTGCCTGAGCTGGATCGTAAACACCGCATGGCAGATCGCAGTGTGCGTGGACAGTTACCTTTGGTGTGAAGAACTTCTTCATTTTCTCTCCCTCTTTGTTTTTTTGTAGCTTTTATCTTCAGTTCAAAACCTGTATGTGTGAGACTACCGCCCATGGGCTTCTTTGGCATCTTCGGCCGTGTGATCGTCGATGGCACCTCAATGCAGCCGACCTATAACCCACTGGATTGGCTCCTGGTTCACTACGGATTCTTCGGCAAGAAGTATCTATTTCTACGTCTTGGCGATGTAGTTGTTATCGAACGAGAGTCTCAGCCAGGCATCTTCTACGTTAAGCGGATCGCGGAAATTGCAATAGATAAAGAGGGCAAGAAGAGTTACTACGTCCTAAGCGATAACGAAGCCGGAACCGATTCTCGCAAATGGGGTTTTTTAAGCGAAGCCGAAATTATCGGAAATGTAATTACGCGAATAAAGAAGAATTAACGCGTAAATGCTTCGTACATCAACGCTTTAGCCTCTTCCTCGTGCAAGTGGTGGTTACCAGTTGCTGGAGATGCTGATGCGCGACGAGAAATTCGGCGGAGAACACGGCCGTCGACTGCAGTGCCACCGATAGCTTCGGTAGTACTTAACGCAACGTGTGGCCATGGACCTTGGTTGGCAGGTTCATCTTGTACCCAGAGCAAGTTCGCATTTGGATGCTTCTTCGCTTCAACTTCCATTTGTGCAACTGGAAGTGGGTAGAGACGTTCCACACGAACGATTGCAGTGCTGTTGTCATTTAGACGAGCGCGCTCTGCAACTAGGTCGTGATAAATCTTTCCTGAGCAGTAGATCAAACGTGATGCGTTATTGACCGTTACATCACCGATTACCGGCAAGAATGTTCCTGATGTGAAATCACTGATTGATGAAGCTGCTGCACGTAAGCGAAGCATTGACTTCGGTGTGAAGACAACCATTGGACGGCGCTTTGGATTTGCAGCGTGGAAACGCAACAAGTGGAAGTAAGACGCAGGCGTTGATGGTTGTGCGATCGTCATATTCTTTTCTGCAGCAAGCGATAAGAAGCGCTCGATACGAGCCGATGAGTGATCTGGGCCTTGTCCTTCATAACCATGTGGAAGAAGCAAGACAACTGATGAACGCTCGCCCCACTTTTGGAGTGCAGATGAGATGAATTCATCGATAACAGTTTGGGCACCGTTGGCGAAGTCACCAAACTGACCTTCCCAAAGCACAAGCGCTTCGGGGCGAGCTACGGAATAGCCGTATTCGAAGCCCATTGCAGCGTATTCAGATAACAATGAATCGACGACAAAGAATTGGCTTTCATCGGAAACCAGCGAACGAAGCGGAGTCCAATCAGAACCATTCTCTTTATCTACAACTACTGCGTGACGGTTGCTAAATGTTCCGCGACGAGAATCCTGTCCTGCTAAACGAACTGGACGGCCTTCTTTGAGAAGTGAACCAAAGGCGAGCATTTCTCCGGTTGACCAGTCGATAGTTCCATCGTTGATTGATTCCGCACGCTTTTGCAGCTGTGGAAGCATCTTGGGATGGATATGGAAACCTTCTGGAATCGCTAGCTGCGTTGCCGCAATCTCGCGAACAGTTGCTTCCGAGATAAATGTTGGAACATCTTCGGCATTTGGAACAACTGGTGGCTGGAAGTTTGGATCGTGCTCTTCTTCGTAGTTCGCAACAGATGCATAAACTTCTTCAAGTTGTGTCTGGTACTCGCGCGCCAATTGTTCGGCTTCTTCAGGCGTAATATCTCCGCGGCCGATAAGTGATTCGGTGTACAAGGTACGAGTTGAGCGCTTGGCATCAATTAACTTGTACATCATTGGTTGTGTAAAGCTTGGCTCATCGCCTTCGTTGTGGCCGCGACGACGGTAGCAAACCATGTCGATGACTACATCTTTATTAAATGCTTGGCGGTATTCAAAAGCTAAACGAGCAACGCGAACACATGCTTCAGGATCATCGCCATTTACATGGAAGACCGGCGCCTCAATCACCTTGGCAACATCTGTTGAGTAACGTGAAGTGCGAGATGCGTGAGGTGAAGTTGTGAAACCAACCTGGTTATTTACAACGATATGAACGGTTCCACCGGTGCGGTAGCCCTTTAGTTGAGATAGTTGCAGCGTCTCAAAGTTAACTCCCTGGCCTGCAAATGAGGCATCTCCGTGCAGCAAGATTGGCAATACAGAGAAGAGATCTTTCACATTTAGCTTGTCCTGCTTAGCGCGAACAATGCCTTCAAGGACTGGGTTTACCGCTTCAAGGTGTGAAGGGTTTGCAGCGAGATAAATCTTGGTTTGTGCGCCAGATTCAGCGGTGAATACGCCTTCTGTACCTAAGTGGTACTTAACATCGCCAGAACCGTGAACTTCATTCTCTTTGTAATGGCCTTGGAACTCTTGGAAGATTTGTCCATATGACTTGCCAGCGATATTGGCCAAAACATTTAGGCGACCGCGGTGTGGCATACCAATACAGACTTCATCCAAATTCTTTTCTGCAGCAGATGAGATAACGGCATCGAGAATTGGAATTACTGATTCGCCACCTTCAAGTGAGAAGCGCTTCTGGCCGACGAACTTGGTCTGCAAGAAAGATTCAAATGCTTCTGCGCTATTTAGCTTACGTAAAATACGAATCTGTTCTTCGCGATCTGGCTTACTGAAGCCAACTTCAACGTGTTCTTGGATCCACTTACGCTCTTCTGGATTTGAAATATACATATATTCCACGCCAACAGAGCGGCAGTATGAGTCGCGCAGAATTCCGAGAATCTTGCGCAGCTTCATAAACTTCTCGCCACCAAAACCACCGGTTGCAAATTCGCGATCGAGATCCCACAAAGTAAGTCCGTGAGTTACGACATCAAGATCTGGATGTGAACGCTGAACATATTTGAGTGGATCGGTATCTGCCATCAAGTGGCCGTAGGTGCGGTAAGCCTGAATTAACTGCTGAACGCGCGCAGTCTTATTGATCTCTTCATCCTTAGAGAATTCAAAGTCCGAAGCCCAACGAATTGGCTCGTAAGGAATACGAAGTGCGGCAAAGATTTCGTCGTAGAAGTTATCTGCACCGAGCAAGATCTCGTGAATGCGACGGAGGAAATCACCAGATTGTGCGCCTTGAATAACGCGGTGATCGTAAGTGCTTGTAAGTGTGATGACCTTGCTAATCGCCATGCGGGCCAAGGTTTCTTCGCTTGCGCCTTGGAACTCTGCTGGGTAATCCATTGCGCCAACGCCAACGATTAAGCCTTGTCCTTGCACCAAACGTGGCACTGAGTGAACGGTGCCGATTGTGCCCGGGTTAGTTAGCGAAACAGTTGTTCCTGCGTAATCTTCGACGGTAAGTGCACCAGCGCGGGCCTTCTTAACAATTTCTTCGTAGGCAACCCAGAACTGACCGAAATCTAACTCTTCGCAACCCTTAATAGACGGAACAAGAAGTTGACGGGTTCCATCTGGCTTTGCCAAGTCGATCGCAATACCTAGGTTGATATGTTCTGGCTTTCCAAGTGCGGGCTTGCCATCTACTTCACCGTAGAAAGCATTCATCTCTGGCATCGCGCGGATTGCCTTGATCATTGCGTAAGCGATGATGTGAGTGAATGAAACTTTTCCACCACGTGTGCGCTTTAGGTGGTTAGTAATAACGGTGCGGTTATCGATCATCAACTTTGCAGGAATTGCGCGAACACTTGTTGCAGTTGGAACTGAAAGCGATGCTTCCATTGATGCAACAACGCGACCAGCGACTCCGCGAAGCGGTTCCATCGTTGCAGCGCCCGGTGTAATCAAAACTGGTGCAGGTTTAACTGGAGCCTGTGCAGGAGTTGGTGTTGCAACAACAGGTGTTGCAACAACAGGTGCCGCAGTAACTGGTGCTGGTGCAGCAACTGGAGTAGATGTAACGGGCGCTGCCAAAGTTGAAGGCGCTGGTGTTAAAACTTGTTGTGTGGCTTTTGGAACAGGAGGAACTGGTGGAGTTCCGGCTTTAGGTGCGCTAGTTGTTGCTGCGTTGCCTGGGTTGTAAGTCTTAAAGAATTCAATCCATGAAGGTTCGACGGAAGTTGGATCGGCCTGATAACGCTCGTACATTTCTTCGACGAGCCAATCATTGGCTCCGAAATCTGCCGACACTGGCAACTCCTTCTTGCTCTTATTAGTCACTAAAGCAGGCTAAGACTATCGGCTGAGCGTGGGACCTTTAAATCCCAGATCCGCCCCGATGAGCGCGATATTGCCCACAGCCCCAGCCGAAATCTCAGCGCGACATCTGGGCCACACATTGGCAGAGTTGGCGCATGAACTCAGCAGCCCCAGTTAGACCTCTGGCCATTGTTAGTGGTGGCAGCCGCGGGCTGGGCTATGAAACCGCACGTGGATTGGCAGCGCGCGGTTACGACTTAGCGCTGATCGCCAAAGATGCAGATCGCCTAAAAGCTGCACGTGAACAACTCATCGCCGAATATTCGACCGCACAACCTGGCTTAAGCATCACTACTCATCCTGCAGATTTAGAGAACCAAGCAAGCGCTCGCAAAGTTGGCGAAGAAATCATTGCCGCACTTCCTACAGCACAAGTAATGGTTCTGGCACATGGCGTGATGAGCGAGAAGATGTCGAAGACTCTGCGCACAACATATGCAGAATGGAATCGCGTAATGGCAATTAACTTGGATTCTGTCTTCACTTTAGTAAATGTGATTGCACCTGCCATGGCCGATGCACGTAACGGACGTTTGGTTATCTACTCAGCATGTTTAGGAAGAATGTCGGGACCTGGAAATGCCGGGGGACTTGCACCGTATC
>JAXITH010000029.1:0-7808 GCA_034680185.1 Candidatus Planktophila sp. | reverse complement strand
CGATGATGAGCTTCGCCAATATCCACTCTGGCTTGCACAATATGGAATAGATCCAGCAGATCCATTGGGGCAACCTGGCTTAAAGGAAGGCGGTTGTTATGTTCATTCTTGGACCGCGGCCAACTGCTCTTCACAATGGATCATCTGGCAGTACTCATCTTGTGGAATCGCACCGAAGTATGGAGTACCCGGGAATCGTCTTGATTTAAATGTATTTCGTGGCGAACCAAGCGCATTCTTGGATTTGATTAAGGGAAAGTGGCTTCCTGAAATAGTTGATCAAATGCCAATTAATGAAACAAGCACATTGGTTTATAAGAACGTAAAATTTTCAACGAGTGATAAACCCGTAACCTTAGAAGTCGATGTAACCCGCCCAGATGGAAAGCCCGCTGTCACCGGAACTGTTCGTTTCTACACCAACTCAGATAATCCAATTGAACCTAAGCCGGTTCAAACTGTTGTGAGATCTACTAGCGGATCTTGGAAGTTAACGATCAAAGGAATTCCAGCCGGAACTTGGACTGGACGGATCGGATTTAAAGATGCCACCGGAACTCATGCGGAAAGCCGTGCGCCAATTACCTTAACTATTGCGCAAGGAGATCCGGCAACACCATCGCCTTCTCCCAAGCCAACTGTTGCACCTACAAAGAAGCCAACAACAGATGGATGTAGAAATCAGATTAAGAATTAACGGGCAGGTGTTAAGAGTTTAGTTAGCGCCGTGCGTTCGCTCTTTAGCTGCTTGGTAAATTCTGAAACTGAAGCTTTCTTGGCAGCCGCATCCCACCCCAAAATCGGAGCAATCAAGGTTGCAACTGATGCAGCGAGAGATTCTCCGCCGTCATTGGCCTCAAATGCGATGCGCGATCTGCGTGAAATTACATCATCGACGCTCTGTGCTCCCTCGTGGGTTGCCGCATAAACGATCTCCGCTTTTAAGTACGGCAAATCTGGAGTTAAAAGCTGCCCTAATTTTTTATCGGATTCAATGATTTCAAAAATATCACTAATTGTTGAGCCATAGCGATTTAATAAATGAATAATCGTTTCGACTGGCAGTCCACTGAGCTCTGCTAACTGAGCGCTTTGCTGTTCAAGTGCGAAATATCCATCGGCGCCAATTGCCGGAACCTTTTCGGTAACGGATTCTGCAACTATGCGACGGAGATCGTTAACCGCTAAATCAATTACATCTTTACCCATCACTCGATATGTTGTGTACTTTCCGCCGGCAATACTGACAAAACCAGGTACTGGGCGATCGACAGTGTGCTCACGTGAGAGCTTGGTGGTCTTTGAATCAGATGCGTTAGCCACTAGCGGACGTAGACCTGCGTAAACGCCGATGATTTCATCCGCGTTGATCTTTGGGTGCAACACGCGATTGGCTTGATCAATTATGTATTCAACATCTTCCTTGGTTGCCACAGGGTTATTTCGATCAGCCTTGTATGGAGTATCGGTTGTTCCTACGATCCACTTATCGCCCCAAGGAATGATAAATAGTACGGAAACTGCGGTCTTTAAAATAATTCCGGATTCAGATTTTATTGCGCTCTTCGGAAGAACAATATGTGCGCCTTTACTCATCGCGACTTTATAACCTGGCTTAATCCCAAATTTTTCGTGGAGTTCATCGCTCCAAACTCCGGCGCACATCACCGTAACTTTGGCGCTAACTGTGATGCGTTTTCCACTATTTAAATCACGGACTTTCGCACCAACGACGCGCTTTCCATCGCGAACAAGTTCTTCACATTGCACGCGAGAAGCGATTACTGCGCCATGACGTGCGGCTGTGCGGGCGATAGCCAAGGTATGGCGAGCGTCATCAACCTGGGCATCAAAGTATTTAATTGCGCCATTTACGAGATCGCTACGCAATGACGGCGCGATTTCGGCGATCTTCTTCTCGCTTAAATGTTTATGCCAAGGCAGAGCGCGCTGGAAACCGCGGAGTACGTCATACAAAGCTAGCCCTGCCCCAACGTAGGTACGTTCGCGATATTTTTCGTGAAGTGGGTATAGAAAGCTAACGGGCTTAACCAAATGTGGAGCAAGAGAAGAAACCATTAACTCGCGCTCGTGTAGCGCTTCTCGTACAAGTTTGAAATCGTATTGTTCTAGATAACGCAGTCCACCATGAATTAATTTGCTGGAGCGGCTTGAAGTGCCAGATGCAAAATCTTGGCTTTCAACTAGTGCAACTTTCAAACCTCGTGTTGCAGCATCTAATGCAGCTCCTGCGCCAGTTACTCCGCCGCCAATAATCAGAAGATCAAATTCATCGCTAGCTAGCGATTTGAGGGCGGCGATGCGTTGTGCTGGATTTAACTGCGAATTAAACATCTTTGCCTCCCACCCTATTGCTAGAAAAACTATTCGTTATAGGCTTAAGGATATGACATACATCGCCAGTATCGATCAAGGAACAAGCAGCACTCGGTGCATGATCTTTGATAGATCAAGCACAGTGGTGGCGATGGCACAGAAAGAACATCAGCAGTTCACACCAGAACCGGGTTGGGTAGAACACGATGCGACGGAAATTTGGCAGAACTCCATTGAAGTAATTAAGGAATCGATCGCAAAAGCCGAAATTTCTCAAAACGAAATTTCCGCAATCGGTATCACAAACCAACGTGAGACGATCGTTGCCTGGGATGTGAGCACCGGCAAGGCGCTTCATAACGCGATAGTTTGGCAAGATACCCGAACCGCAGATTTCTTGGATTCCTTAAGTGAGCAAGAAAAGACGAAATTAGTCGATCGCACTGGGCTTGCCATTGCTCCTTACTTCTCGGCGAGCAAGATACATTGGTTGATTAATAATGTGGAAGCGGTCAAGCAAGCGCTAGCCGCCGGAAATCTCAAAGTTGGCACGATCGACTCGTGGTTGACCTGGAATCTAACTGGTGGCCTGCATATCACCGATGTCACCAACGCTTCGCGCACGATGCTGATGAACCTGGAAACGCTTTCTTGGGATCCTGAGTTACTGGCTATTTTTAATATTCCAATTGATATCTTGCCCGAGATCAAATCTTCATCTGAGCGCTATGGAAAAACCCTTGCTACCGGTCCTTTCGGTGCAGAAATTGCCATCTCGGGAATTTTAGGCGACCAACATGCGGCAATGGTTGGACAGGCTTGTTTTGAAAAGGGAAGTTCAAAGACAACTTATGGGACTGGAAATTTCGCGCTTTTAAATACCGGTAATGAAATCGTTCGCTCAAAGCATGGGCTGTTAACAACGGTCTGCTTTAAGTTTGGTGAACAACCAGCGCAATATGCCCTAGAAGGTTCGGTTGCGGTTACAGGATCTGCAATCCAATGGCTTCGTGATCAACTCGGAATAATCTCATCAGCTGCAGAAATAGAAACTTTGGCGCTACAAGTTAAAGATGCCGGAGGAATTTTCTTCGTACCTGCATTTTCTGGTTTATTTGCACCATATTGGCGCAGCGATGCCCGCGGTGTAATCGTGGGCTTAACTCGTGCAACAACTAAAGCTCATTTAGCACGCGCTGCTCTAGAGGCAATTTGTTACCAAACTATGGAGATCATGGACGCCATGGTTGCCGATAGCGGAATTGCCATGACTGAGATGAAAGTTGATGGCGGAATAACCGCTAATCAACTCTGCATGCAGCTGCAAGCCGATGTCATGGGAATCGACATAGTGAAACCGTTAATCACTGAAACCACCGCGCTAGGTGCTGCATATGCCGCAGGCTTGGCGATCGGGTTTTGGAAATCTACCGATGAAGTTAAAGCGCAATGGTGCCAAGATCAACGTTGGAAACCTGAAAGCGATGAAGAAACCCGCGCTCTTGGAGCAACACAATGGAAACGAGCCGTTGCTCGCACCTTTAATTGGCTGGAATAGCCTTAGAGTTAACCCATTATGAGCGAGCAGAAAAGCCTTAACGCTGGAGTAATTCGTAACAATTTAGAGATGGCCGATGGTCGCACCATTCGCTATTACGACTCCCAAGGACAATCACGTACCGCTCAAGATAATCGTGAAAAAGAAGAGCAGCCGGGCATTGGTGAACTTCGCTTAGATCCACTACTTAATGAGTGGGTGGTAATGGCCGCACATCGCCAAGGTCGCGTCTTCTTGCCACCTAAAGAGTTATGTCCGCTCTGCCCAACAAAAGGCGAACTTCTAACTGAGATTCCAGATACAAATTATGAAGTCGTTGTCTTCGACAATCGCTCCCCTTCACTTCGCAAACCAGAAGGTGATTGGGCGGCGCCAGATATGGTCGGACCCGAAACCGATGCTGGAACCGCTGCTGGAAAGTGCGAAGTAATCTGCTTTACCGATAATCACGGTGGCTCATTTAAAGATTTGTCACCTCAACGAGTTCGCGTATTGCTTGAAGCTTGGATTGACCGAGTTCGCGAACTTTCGCTTGAGCCATATATCCATCACATCGCACCTTTTGAGAACCGCGGCGAAGAAGTTGGCGTGACGCTCTCGCATCCACATGGACAAATTTATGCTTACTCTTATCTGCCATCACGCGTTCAGAAAATGCTCGCAGTTGCGCGCAAATACATGGATGAGACCGGCAAAGTCTTATTCGATGATGTCGTAGCTCGCGAACTCAAAGATCAAGTTCGTATCGTTGCTAAGAATGCGCACTGGGTGGCCTTTGTTCCATATGCGGCGCGCTATCCATTTGAAATCCATGTAGCTCCACTTAAACCTGTCGCAGATTTATCAGAACTTTCAGCTGAACAAGCTGACTCATTCCCTGAAGTATCGCTGGAAGTTATGCGCCGTTTGGATGGTGTCTTTGGAATTGATATGGCCTACATCGCTACTTGGCATCAAGCACCTGTTCGCGAAGGTCGCGATCTTTTGCGCCTGCATTGGCAGATCACCAGCGTTCGTCGCGCACCTGGAAAGTTAAAGTATCTCGCCGGTAGCGAATCCGCGATGGGTGCATTTATTATGGATTTAAAGCCAGAACAATCAGCTGGTCAGTTGCGAGATGTTGCGCTCTGAATTTAACGCGCTCTTCGGCCAATCTCCAGAAATAGTTAGCCAGGCGCCAGGTCGCGTAAATTTAATCGGCGAACACGTTGATTATTGCGATGGCTTTGTAATGCCTTTCGCGATCAGCGATCGAACCTATGCCGCCATCAATCGACGAAACGATCGCAATATCCGCATCGCATCAGCGCAACGTCCTGGTGGGTTATTTGAAATATCTCTAGATAACCTCGCCGCAAATGGCGCAGGTGATTGGGAGCGTTACATCTTGGGGGTTATCTGGGCCTTTGGTGAAAACGTTACAACTGGGTTAGATATTCTCGTAGACGGTGGGGTCGCACTTGGTGCAGGTCTTTCTTCATCTGCCGCGCTCGAGTGTTCGATAGCAACTGCGCTTAACGATTTATTTAAAGTTGGTTTATCACTTCCCGAACTCGCTCGTTTGGCACAACGTGCCGAAAATGAGTACGTCGGAGTTCCCTGCGGAATTATGGATCAATCTGTGTCACTGATGGCCCAAACCGGAAGTGCTCTACTTTTAGATTGTCGCGATCTAAGCACCGAGCAGATTCCACTGGATCTAGCCAGCGCCGGCTTGGAGCTTTTAATTATCGATACCCGCGCCCATCACGCGCTCGTTGATGGTGGTTATGCCGAACGCCGCGCTTCTTGCGAATCCGCCGCGCTTAAGTTGGGAATTAAAGCGCTACGTGATTGCAGCGTGGCCGAACTTGAAGCCGCCCGCGAAAAGTTAACTGAATTGGAATACATGCGCGCAGAGCATGTTGTAAATGACATTGCGCGCGTTCATAAAACAGTGATCGCCTTAAAGCAGAACGATTTTGAAAGCGTGGGAAGAATTCTCACCGAGTCACATACATCCCTGCGCGATCGCTTTGAAATTTCTTGCCCAGAACTTGATCTGGCAGTTGATGTGGCACTTGCCAATAAAGCTCTTGGTGGGCGAATGATCGGTGGTGGATTTGGCGGAAGCGCAATTGCGCTCTTTAAAGTCGCCGATATTGCACCAGCTAAATTAGCGATCGCGGCAGCATTTAAGAGCGCAGGATTTACCGAGCCGAGATTCTTTACTTCGCTACCAAGTAGCGGCGCTGCAATAATTAATTAAAAATTAAATTAAAGAGCGCTAACCGATATAACTTCGACGCCGCCGATTGAACCCAGAACATCGACTAAATCGGTTGGATCTGAACCAGGAACTGCAACGGTAACTTCGTCATAGCCGCGTCCATCTTCAGATTTAATGACGTTTAACCCACGGATATCTGCGCCAGCAGCGCCGATTGCAGATGCCAGAAGCCCAAGTGAGCCAGGACGATCTGGAAGTGAGATCTCTAAACGAAATAGCGCCATAGGTAGAAGGTTACCTCAGGTTGCTTAAACCGCAGGTGCTGTTCCGAGCGTGATCTTGTAGGTCTTAGATGATCCATCAGGAAGGGTCATAACCACTGTTACAACAGATCCTGGCGCATATGAGCGGATCTTTACGATCGCTGCATCACGATTGGAAATCTTAACGCCATCAATTGACTTAATGATTGAGCCAACAAGGACGCCTGCTTTTTCTGCGCCTTCGCCAGGTGTGAGCTGAATAATTTTGGCTTGAGTATCAGCGGTTACATCATCAAAGACCACGCCCATTACTGGACGAGTTGATTTACCGGTTGCGATAATTTCCTCAATGACGCGCTTTGCTTCAGTAATTGGAATTGAGAATCCAAGTCCAATGCTGCCGCTGGTGCCACCAGAAGTAAGAGTGGCGATCGCTGAGTTAACACCGATGATTCGACCTTGCGCATCAACAAGTGCGCCGCCAGAGTTACCGGGGTTGATTGCAGCATCGGTCTGAATCGCATTTACATATGAAGTTGAATCAGTTGTTCCAGCGGTAACTGGACGGTTTAACGCAGAAATAATTCCTTGAGTAACAGTATTTGCTAGCCCTAAAGGTGAACCGATTGCTAGTACTTCATCGCCAACGCTGACTTTGGAGGAATCACCGAGTGCGATTGCTGGAAGATTGCCCTTCTTTACCTGCAGAACTGCGATGTCGTACATACGATCGCGTCCAACGATTGTGGCGGCAACTTCGCTGCCATCAGCGAATTCGACCTTGATGGTACCGCTCGTCGCGGCTGCTTCAACAACGTGGTTATTGGTAATGATGTAGCTAACTGAAGCAGTTGATTTATAGATCGAACCTGAACCAGTTCCACCGCCAGTGGTTGTCTTTACAGAAATTGAAACCACAGATGGGGTAACGAGCGCCGAAATTGATTTGGCGTTGATTGAATTGTTGCCAATTTCGATAGCTGTCTTATTGGCTGGGCACGAACCAGATTTGGCTAAAGTTAAAGCCTGGGTGCGATTATCGGCACATACAACAACGCTGCCGGCAGTTGATGTAGTTGCGGCAGTTGCAACGGTGCCCGCGACAAGTGCGCCAGCAACAAAAGCGATGGTTACCTTCATGGGTGTACGTGTGATCTTCATGGCTTGATCATCTCTCTTAATCCTTAGCGAATCCTGTGATTAATATGTAAAGATTATTAGGCTTCTACGATCCAGGCACCTTCAACGGCGACTTTTACCTTAGCCAGCGGTGTATTCGTTGGCCCGGTAAGCGCTTTTCCACCATTTTCGGGATCAAATACTGCGCCATGGCATCCGCATTGCAGATTCTTAGATGCCGAGTTGTAAGTGACCGTGCAGCCTTCATGAGTACAAACCGCAGAATAGGCATAGACCCCGGTTTTGGTTTTGAAGAGAACTG
>JAXITH010000028.1:0-7880 GCA_034680185.1 Candidatus Planktophila sp. | reverse complement strand
TGATTGTGAGATAGGTAGTGATCTAAAGCGATCGATCAAACCTTTCTTTAAATCTTCTGCAAGGCCCGATGCGGTGCCCGCTAATGTAAATGCAACGGTCTGCACAAAGATTCCAGGCATCAAGAGCTGTACATATCCCCCAGGTTGTCCTGAATCAATCGAGCCACCGAATACGTAGCGGAAGAGAAGTACGAACATAACCGGCTGAATCGTTGAGAAGATTAAAACTTCTGGAACACGTGTAAGTAAACGCAACTGACGTTGCGTAATAACCATGGTGTCTTTAAAGGCGTTCATTTCTTAGCCTTCTTTCTGCGTCCGCCTGTTTCGACTTCTTCAGTTTTCTTCTCCTCGGCAGCATGGCCAGTAAGTGAAAGGAAAACGTCATCAAGTGAAGGGCGCTTTAGGCTGACATCGAGTGGGTGGATTCCGGCATCATCCAAAGAACGCAGTGTTTCGATGAGTGCTGTGGCACCAGTTGAAACAGGTGCTGAAACCATGCGCAAACCTTCATCGAGCGATGCTTTATTTCCGCTGATCGTTGAAACGACATCCATTGTCTTGGTCACGTTATGTGCTTCAACAACGATTTCCAGACGCTCGCCACCAACTTGTTTTTTGAGCGCATCGGATGTGCCACGCGCAATAACTTTTCCGTGGTCAATCACGGCAATTTCATCAGCCAATTGATCGGCTTCTTCTAGGTATTGAGTAGTCAAAAGCAAGGTAACTCCGCCTTTAACGAGTTCTTCGATAACGCTCCACATTTCCTGACGACCACGTGGATCGAGTCCAGTAGTTGGCTCATCAAGGAATAAAACCTTTGGCTTAACGATTAGGGATGCCGCTAGGTCTAGCCGACGGCGCATTCCACCTGAATAAGTTTTAATCGGACGCTTTGCACTTTCAGTAAGTGAAAAACGTTCAAGAAGTTCATCAGCGCGAGCAATCGCTTGTTTTTTGCCTAAGTGATAGAGCTGACCGAACATAACCAAGTTATCCCAGCCAGTTAAAATCTCATCAACTGCTGCATATTGACCTGATAGCCCAATTACTTCGCGGACTTTTTCAGGATGCTTGATTACATCGATGCCACCAACCATCGCGCGACCTGAATCAGGGCGAAGCAAAGTTGCAAGAATGCGCACAGATGTCGTCTTACCTGCACCATTTGGCCCAAGCACGCTCAACACTGTGCCTTCTTCAACATCAAGTGATAGGTGATCTAGCGCACGAACAGCGCCGTTTCGATAAGTTTTTACCAGGTCTTCCGCGATAACTGATTTCACGGAGTAAACTTATCGTTAATCAATTGATTATTGAAATATCCTGAAGTAAATACCTAGAAAAGGTGCGCGATGAGTAGCCATGGCCCAGTAAAAGAACATACCCACAAAGAAATTATGGTCATCCTTGGTGGCCTCATGACCGGCATGCTCTTGGCGGCGCTCGATCAGACAATCGTTTCGACGGCTCTTAAGAGCATCGTTGAAGAGTTTGACGGACTTAATCATTACACCTGGGTTGTAACTGCATATTTGCTGACATCAACAGCATCGACTCCTTTGTACGGAAAAATTTCTGACATTTACGGTCGCCGCGTTGTCTTTCAATTTGCAATCGTCACCTTCTTAATTGGTTCACTTCTCGCAGGCGCTTCACAAAATATGGCGCAGCTAATTGGTACTCGCGCGATTCAAGGCTTAGGCGCTGGTGGCTTAATGGCGCTGACCTTCGTAATCATCGGAGACATCGTTCCACCACGCGAACGTGGTCGCTATCAAGGCTATTTCGGGGCAGTTTGGGGGCTGGCATCTGTTGCCGGTCCGTTGCTCGGTGGTTTCTTCTCAGATAACGCGACGATTCTTGGAATCTCCGGTTGGCGCTGGATTTTCTATATCAATATTCCATTTGGAATCGCTGCGATGGTTATTACCTCTGCGGTACTTCATATTCCTAAAGTTAAACGCGAACACACCATTGATTACCTTGGCGCGCTTTTAATGGTTGCCGCTGTTTCATCTACCTTGTTAGCGGTTTCAATCTACGGACCAGAACGCGGCTGGACTAATTCAACAACCGTTACATATTTAACGATTGGAATTTTGCTTACATTTATTTTCTTGTACTGGGAAGGCAAAGCGAAGGAACCAATCCTTCCGCTCTCACTTTTCAAGAACCACACTTTCTCTCTGACGTCAGCGCTTGGTTTAATTATCGGCGCCGGCATGTTCGGTGCAATTGTTATGTTGCCTCTTTATTTGCAGGTAGTTAAGGGCGATACAGCTACAGAAGCAGGCTTAAAGTTGATTCCATTTATGCTCGGAATCGTTTCTACCTCTATTTACAGCGGTAAAGCGATAACCAAGCATGGCCATTACAAGCGCTTCCCGATTATCGGAACATTTGTAATGACGATCGGCATTCTGCTTATGTCGACGTTAAGCACGACAACTCCATTCTGGCAGCTATCAATCTATGCAATTATGGTTGGTGCGGGGCTTGGTCTTTCAATGCAGACCATCGTTATCGCACTGCAGAACTCTGTTGATTTCAAAGATATGGGCGTTGCAACAAGCTCAAATACATTCTTCCGCTCACTCGGAAGCGTCTTTGGTACAGCGATCTTCGGAACAATTCTTACTAACCGACTTGCTTTCTACTTGGAAGATAATTTCAAGACGCTTGCTGCAAACAACCCGTCAGCAGTTCAAGGTTTTGATCCAGCAGCGTTAGAAGGAATCCAGAACAACACATCTGTATTGCAGACTCTCCCACCTGAGATTCAGGCAACTGCGCTCGAATCCTTCGTTAACTCATTCCACGTCGTCTTCATAACCGCAGCGCCAATTACCGCCCTTGGCTTCTTGCTCGCTCTTTTCCTTCGTGAAACCCCACTTCGCACAAATAAGGATTACGCAGCAGCTCGCGAAGAAGCCGCTGGCGAATCACTCGGTTAATCCCAATTGAACGAAAAATCAAAGTTTAAGTTCACCAATCCTGTCGCGGAATTCCCCCGCGAAATTGGTGTGCTTATCTTTGCCTCGTTCTTTGTCGCAGTCGGTTTCGGCATCATCGCGCCAACGATTCCGTTGTTTGCGAAATCTTTCGGCGTAAACAATGCTCAAGTTGGTTCGATTATCTCCGCCTTCGCTTTCGCACGTTTTGCCAGCGGCTTATTCTCCGGAAAGCTTGTAGATAAGTTCGGCGAGCGTCTGGTTTATACAACTGGCGTTGGCTTTGTAGCTGTCTCTTCATTTGCCGCAGCATTCGCACAGAACTACGAACAATTGTTGATCTATCGCGCAGCTGGCGGGCTTGGATCTTCAATGTTCTCTGTTGCCGCAGGATCAATCATGTTGCGCGCAACAGATGATTCAAAGCGCGCACGCGCACAATCTCTTTACAACAGTAGCTTCTTGGTCGGAATGATGGCTGGTCCGGTTATCGGTGGATTCCTGACCGCAATTTCATTGCGTGCACCACTGCTCGTATATGGAGTACTTCTAGTTATCTCTAGCGCAGCTGGTGGTTTCTTGCTTCGCAACTCAGTTCTCGCAGCGCGCCCAACCGAGAAATCAGTGCAAGAGAAAACTTCTATCCGTGAAGCTTTAGCAATCAAGCCTTACTTGATCGCGCTAACCATTTCATTCTGCAGCGCTTCGGTTCTCTTCGGTATGAGCCGTTCGATCTTGCCACTCTTTATGGTGGAGGAGATGAATTCAACTGCCGGATATCTCGGACTTGGTTACACAATCTCATCTGTGATTCAAGGTTTGCTGCTCATTAAAGCAGGCGGGCTATCTGATTCAAGAGGTCGCAAGTTCGCAGCGCTAATGGGTACATCGCTTCTAACACTTTCAGTTCTTGTTCTCGTTGGAACCGTGCAGCCTTGGATGTTTTTACTTTCCATGGTTATTGGTGCTTTTGGCTCGATATTCCTCTCATCAACTGCCGCAATCGTGGGCGATGTAATGAAAGGCAAAGGCGGACAAGTAATCGCTTTATTCCAAATGTCAGGAGATGCCGGAGCGATGGTTGCACCTATCGCACTTGGCTTTATCGCAGATCATTACGGATTCCGCCCCGCCTTCGCAGTTAGCGCTGGGTTAATGCTTATCGCGGTCTTAGTGGCAACAAAATTGCCCGAGACGCGGGCTTCGCATCTCGGGCAATCTAGTTAATCTATTTATTTAGTCATTATTACGAAGGATTGAGAGCAGTCTCAATACTTCTAAGTACAACCATACGATTGTGACCATTAAACCAAATGCCATACGCCATGACTCCTGTTGTGGAGCGCCAGCAGCAATTGATTTTTCAATCTGATCGAAATCAAGAACTAGGAAGAATGTTGCAAGTGCAACAGCTGCTACTGCTACGAGTAGACCAGTTGCTCCACCTGGACGACCAGTGAAGATTGTGATGAGCGAGAAGACCATGTAACCCATCAATGCACCGAGCATGATGCGGGTGAACTTAGGAGTTACGCGGATCTTGCCGCTGCGGTAGGCAACCAAGATTCCACCGAATGCACAAAGTGTTCCGATGACTGCCTGGCCAACGATGCCTGAATACGCTTCGTTGTAAATACGGCTAATAGTTCCGAGTGCAAGTCCTTGCGCTGCTGCATAAGCAACGATTAGAGGTACACGAACTTTCTTGGAAAAAGTATTGACCATTGCAAGAACAAAACCACCGAGGAAGCCAACAAGTGCAAGACCTGGGCTGTTAGCGCCATATGCAAAGGCGCCGACTGCAACCAACACTGCAAACAGAGTTGCGGTGCGCATAACAACATCGTCCATGGTCATGCGACCGGTACGAATTGATGATGCTGCTGGTGCTGCGTATGTTGCTTCGAGTGAATCGTTACCCAAACGAGTTGGATCCATTTGAGCAAAACCACGGTTCGAACGAGATAGAACTGGATTTGAACTGCGCACTAATTTCCCTTTCTAGGAAATCTCTCCCCATTCGGGGCGAGGTAGGTAGGCCCTATTTAAAACCATAAACCTGAGAATTTCCTTATATGGCCCTTAGTTGGCACCCTCTCACGCTCGAACACGCTAATTTGTCATACGAGATGCGGGAAGACAGATAATAGTTTCGCCCGAGCGGGGTCGAATCCAGGCTTTTTAAATAAACTTCAAACATGAAGCCAATTGTTCAAGTATCTCTTGATCTAACCGATATTAATGAAGCTCTAGAAATGGCACATACTGCCGTTAGAGCCGGTGTTGATTGGTTAGAAGCAGGTACTCCGTTAATTTTGGCCGAAGGTTTGCATGGAGTAAGAGCGTTACGTAAAGAGTTTCCAAACCATCCAATCATTGCTGATTTAAAAACAATGGATGGTGGATATTTAGAAGCAGAGATGATGGCGAAAGCTGGGGCAACTCATGTTGTTGTTATGGCGAGATCACATCCAGAGACAATTAAGTGCGTTGTACAAGCTGGAAAAGATTATGGCGTAATGGTCATGGGCGATAATTTGGGTTGTCCCGATATGGTTGAAGGTGCGCGCCAATTGGAAGAACTTGGTTGCGACATGGTTATTCACCACATTGGTTATGACGAACGTCGTGGCCTTGCGGCAGCTGGAAAACCTTGGATGAATCCACTTGATCAATTGCGCGAAGTCGTTGATGCAGTAAGCGTTCCAGTGCAAGCAGTTGGTGGTTTATCACTTGAGCAAGCGATTGCCTGTCCTTCATATGGAGCTCCCCTTGTCGTGATCGGAGCTCCACTTGCAATTGATGCAGATTCATTTAGCCAAGGCGCTGGAGATGTTGAAGAAGTTTTGCGCAGAATTTGCGAAGCAGTTCATGGATTTGGTGATGTAAAAGTTAAGGGAGAAAAATAATTGAAATCCGCAGCGGTAGTTAACTTCTCTTCCGAACCTCACAGCGTTGAAGTTCGTGAAGTAGATCGCCCAATTTGTGGTGATGATGATGTAATCGTTCAGGTCGAGGCAGCAAGTGTCTGTGGCTCTGACCTGCACCAGTGGGAGGGAACTGCATCTTGGCCCGTTAACTATCCAGTTGTCCTGGGCCATGAATTTGGGGGCCACGTTGTAGAGCTAGGCAAGAACGTTGTGGCTGCCGGTAAATGGCGAGAAGGCGATCGCGTTGTTAGCGAAACAGCCGCAGTTGTAGATATGTCAGGTGCGATGTCGCGCCAAGGTTTGTATAACTTAGATCCAAGTCGCAAGGGCTTTGGCTATGGCGTAAATGGCGCCATGACTAGGTATGTAAAAGTCGCCGCACGTTTGCTTCATAAGATTCCAGAAAACGTCTCATTTGATCATGCCTCAATGACCGAACCTTGCGCAGTCGCATACTCGGCGACGATTGCACCAGGACATGTTCGCCCCGGAGATCGAATTGTAATTTTGGGACCTGGTCCAATCGGAATTTTATCTGCGGCAATGGCGAAGCTTGCTGGCGCACAAGTTGCAATAGTTGGTTTAGAGCGCGATAAGGCGCGACTTGAAGTTGCTAAGAAATATGGCTGCGACGTTGTTATAGGAGATGTCAAAGATTGGGCGATGGAAGTAGATGGACTGGGCGCAGATGGCGTCGTAGACGCAGCAGGAGTTTCGGCAACGCTGAAAATTGCACTTGATGTCATTCGTCCAAATGGTTGGATCTCGAAAGTCGGTTGGGGTCCGCAACCAGTTAATTTCTCACTTGATCAACTAGTTCAGAAAAATGTTCGCCTAGAAGGATCATTTAGCCATAACTGGCCGATGTGGGAGCGCGCTCTTCGAATGCTCGGAACCGGACAGTTAGATTTATCGCCAGTTCTTGGAGGAACATTCCCAGTTGAAGAATGGGAAACCGCGTTTAAGAAGATGTCCTCTGGCGAATTTATTAAATCTGTAATTAAGCCGGTTTAAAAATGAAACCCAAGATTGCGGCATTTCCTAAAGGTTGGATTCGCGATTTAGTTGCGCCGGATAAGTTAAGTATTTACGAGTGGATTGATATGTCTCAAGCCATGGGTATCGAAGGCCTTGAGATGTACAACAACTTTGCCGACTTTAAAGATGAGGCTAATTGGCCAAAAATTCGCAAATACGTCGAATCAACCGGCATGGTCATTCCGATGATGTGCTGCTCTCCCGACTTTACAAATCCTGATCCAGTTCTGCGCCAAAAAGAAGTCGATCATGAAATTCACAGCATCAGAATGTCGGCTGAACTCGGCGCAAAGTATTGCCGTGTCCTATCTGGTCAGCGGCGCAAAGACATTACTCACGAGCAAGGCATGGGCTACGTGGTCGATTCGATTGAGAAGTGTCTAATTGAAGCTGAAAAGCTCGACATGATTTTAGTTATTGAGAACCACTACAAAGATGATTTCTGGACTGAACCAGAGTTTGCTCAGATGGAAGATGTATTTGTTGATCTTGTTTCACGAATCGATTCCCCTAGATTTGGCGTGCAGTTCGATCCATCAAATGCGATTGCTGCAGGCGAGGAACCTCTTGATTTGCTAGAACGAGTCAAGCATCGTGTACTCACCGTCGGTGCAAGTGACCGACATCTTGCAGGAGGCAGCATTGAAGAACTTCGTAAGTTAGAAGGTGGAACAGCCGGTTATGTCTCATTTTTCAAGCACGGCGTGATCGGTCAAGGGTTAAACGATTACGACGCAATCTTTACTATCCTAAAAAGCGTTGGCTTTACTGGATGGGTCAGTATTGAAGATGGCGTTGACGGCATGCAAAACATGATTGATAGCGCTGATTTCTTAAAGGAGAAAATCTCTAAGCACTGGGGAAAGTAAGTGCCCCGAGTGGGGGTCGAACCCACACTTGGAGGATTTTAAGTCCTCTGCCTCTGCCATTGGGCTATCGGGGCCATGCGAAGGTC
>JAXITH010000027.1:0-7899 GCA_034680185.1 Candidatus Planktophila sp. | reverse complement strand
CTTCTGTCCTTCTTGGGAAATATTCGGCCACTTAACATCTGCTTTAGTTAACTGCGTTTCAGAATTGCGAACTTCGATCCACGATGGATTCATCAAAATCGCATCGCGATTTTCGGAATCAGAGCCCCATTCAACTGGGCCAATTCCAGGTTCGGTTGATTCACCAATTACGACAGCTCCCGCGCCATCTGCGAAGATAAAGGCAGTTGCACGATCGGTTGGATCGGTGAAATCTGAGATCTTTTCAACGCCGATTACCAAAACTTTTTTGGCACTTCCCGCGCGGACCATGTCGTGTGCCATAGCAACGCCATAACAAAAACCAGCGCACGCGGCGCTGATATCAAAGGCTGCGGCTGTTGGATTGCCCATCCGTTGAATAACCGCAGTTGCCGCAGATGGCGCTTGGTGGGGATAGGTAATAGTTGCGACAACGACAGTGTCGATATCACCAATGGAAAGTTTGGCGCGAGTCAAAGCTTGTTCGGCAGCTCCGATCGCCATATCAACTACTGATTCTTCCGCGCCAGCAAACCGACGCGATTCAATGCCGGTGCGCTGCACAATCCATTCGTCGCTTGAATCAATTAAATCTACAATCTCTGAGTTCGGCACAAGGCGAGATGGACGGTATGCACCGACTGACAAAATTGTGCTCTCGCTACCAGTTTTTACTTTGATCGCCATGGCTATTCCTTAACTCTCAACTTCTTGGTTATGTCGAAGTGCAAATTCATCAGCCAGCGTTATATCTGCAACGCTCTTTAAGGCAAAAGTTTCCACGATTGGAACAGCGCGTTTCATAAGTCCTACTAAGGTTCCGGCAGGCGGAACCTCAAGCGCTCCGGATACGTTATCTGCGAGCGTAGACATACATAAATCCCAACGCACTGGGTTGGAAATCTGCGCAACGATGCGATCTAGAACTTCCCGACCATCGCGAATAACTGCGCCATCTTTATTTGAGATAACGCCACACTTCGGATCTTGCGCGGCAAGGGATGCGGCAAGTTCGCGCAATGGTGCAACGGCAGGTTCCATATAAGAGGTATGAAAAGCGCCAGCAACTGCAAGTGCGCGCACACGAGCGCCTTCGGGCGCTAAATTGGCAAGCGAATCTAAATCTCCCGCAGCAACAATCTGGCCGCCACCGTTGTCATTTGCGGCAACTAATCCGAGATCTGCGATGGCGCGTAAAACAACTTCACGATCTCCACCTAAGACCGCAGCCATTCCTGCAGGAGAAACAGCGGCCGCTTTAGCCATTTCAATTCCACGAGCGCGAACTAATTTCATCGCATCGATTTCAGAAATTACACCTGCAAGTGCGGCGGCTGTGATTTCTCCAACTGAGTGACCAGCAACAAATGCAAAGTTATTTTCTTTACTTAAAGCGTGCGCGCCAAGTAATCCAGCGGCAACAATTAACGGCTGCGCATTGGCGGTGTCTTTAATTTCTTCGGCATCTGCTGTGGTTCCAAGGCGAACTAGATCTAAATCTATCGCTGCAGACCATTCGATCAGCAACGCTTTAGCCGATGGCTCTTCAATCCACGGAGCCAACATCCCAGGTGTTTGTGCACCTTGGCCGGGAGCTACAAATGCGAGCATGGTTTAGATATTAGGCGAGGCAACGCTTTACTACCTAGTACCGCAGGCGGATCTAGTTGCGTGTTACTAGCCACACTTGAGCGCAGTGCGCTGCAACATCAACCTTGCTTGCAGGTGTGCAAATAATTGGCTCATGTGTTTGTACTGGTTTTGCAGCATCGAATATTCGGCGGAAAGAATGTCCCCAGTTTTCATCGGGCAAGGTAAATGGCGTTTCCGATTTCGATGAATTAAGCAGCAATAGCAATCCACGTTCTGGGCCGGCTTCAATAAATACCGTCAGGCTTCGCTTTTCACCATCTTGCCAATGATCTTCGTGCATCTCGCGACCACCAAGTGAAAACCAAGCAATATCTTTTCGCTTGGTTCCGGCATCAACTGTGCCAGTAAAGAATTCGTGGGCAACGCCTTCTAGATATTGCTTTCTGATGTGAGCAAGTTCAGATACCGCATCGCGCAGATCTGCTTCTTCTTCATTTAACTTCCACTTATTTGCCCAGCCGCCCATAAAGTTTTCTTCACTATCTTCCATGAGAGGTGTCATATCGCGCGGAAGTGAGTAACCATTGTTAGATCCATTTTGGGTGCGACCGATCTCATCGCCCATAGTCAACATCGGAACACCTGAAGATAAGAGCAGGGTGGCCAACATCGACTTCTTTAACTGATGGCGATGGGCGCTAATAATTGGATCTTCCGTTGGGCCTTCAACGCCTAGGTTCCAAGAGCGATTATCGTTATTTCCATCGGAGTTATTTTCTAAGTTTGGTTCGTTATGTTTATGTTGGTACATAACCAAATCAGCGAGAGTAAAACCATCATGGGCGGTTATAAAGTTAATTGAAGACGTCGGTCCGCGATAGTAGAAGATGTCGCTAGATCCGCTGATACGTGATGCCACATCAGCAACGCCTTCACCATATCCACGTGCTAAATCGCCTAGCCAGAATTGACGAACCGAGTCGCGATAAGCATCGTTCCATTCGCGCCACGGATGGGGAAAATCTCCCATGGAATAACGAGTTACATCCCAAGGTTCAGCGATCATTTTAAAGTTGCGCAAAACAGAGTCGGCTTCGATAGCCGACATTAGTGATGAGTTAAAAGCTGTGTGACTTGTGTATAACGCAGTTGCCAAATCGAATCTAAAGCCATCGACGCCAATAACTTCTACCCACCAACGAAGAGAGTCAACAATGTGGCGAACTGCGTGTGGGTTACTGCTGGCCAGGGTGTTTCCGCAGCCGGTGACATCGATGTAATTTCCTTGACCGTCTTGGCGATACCAAGCTTTATTGTCGATGCCTTTAAAGGAAAGTGTGGGGCCACCTACTCCACCTTCGGCGGTGTGGTTGTAGACAACATCGAGAATTACTTCGATACCGTTTTCATGTAAGCGATCGACCGCCTCTTGCAATTCGGCAATTGGGTCTGATGTTGCGGCATAGGCACTGTGTGGCGCGGTGAAAGCGATCGCGTTATATCCCCAATGATTTTTACGACCACGATCCCAAATTGAAGGTTCAGTTAAGTAAGAATGAATCGGCAGTAGTTCAATTGCGGTTACGCCTAACTTTTTCAGATAAGCAATGGTGCTGGGATGGCCGAGCGCTTTGTAAGTGCCACGATCTTCGGCCGGGATCTCTTCATTCTTTGCAGTAAAGCCTTGAACGTGTGCTTCGTAAATTAAAGTATTTGCCCAAGGAACTAGCGGCCTGTGAATCTCGCGAACCGCATGGTTTGTTACAACCGAATACGGAACGTGACCTGCACTGTCACGATCATCGCGCACTGTGTTGTCACCAGTGCCAACTCCATCACTTGCAACATGGCCGTAAATTTCCGGAACATAATCAAGTTGTCCGTCTAATTGATGGGTGTACGGATCGATCAATAACTTGGCGGCGTTAAAGCGCACACCATTTTCAGGCTGCCATGGGCCGTAGACGCGATAGCCATAACGTTGCCCGGCTTTTACTCCCGCCAAATAACCATGCCAGATAGGGCCATTGCGATGTGACATCGCAAAGCGCGTCTCGACTAACTTGCCATTGACCTCATTGAAGAGACAGAGCTCGATGGCATCTGCGGCGTTCGACCAGATTGCAAAGTTGGCTCCACCATCGGTAAGTGTCGCGCCAAGGGTTCGGGGATCGGCGGCAAGCATGGGGTTATCTTGCCCTGTAAATCTTTCTTTTGGGTAAATATACGGGCCAAATTCTGACGAACAATGTAAACAATTTCTGCGGCACTCAGCCAGATAAGCCCAGGCAACAGATCAACGCTGCGCTTTAAAAACCACGGAGTTCCATTTTTTAACATCCAGATTATCGAGTCTCGTCGGCTGCGGTTATTTACGGGATCGATTTTCACTTCGCCGATATCAAATCCACGATCAGTTAAAAGCCTTGCATATTGCGTAGCGATAAATTGGTGGCCGAGCTTGCTTGGATGCATACGATCCACATGCCATTTTTCGCGAGCGTAAATGTTTTCTTGCAAACGTGTCTCCATTAAGACTGCGCCAAATGTCTTTGCGAGATTTCGAGTCGCAGCATTTACCGCCGATACCCTGCGTCGACAGATTCTTCCGATTAGATAAGGCATAGGAACAATTTTCGTTGGATCATGAAGTTCCAGCAGCATGATGGTGCAGCCTCTAGAAACTAGTTCGAGCAAAGTCTTACGTAAATTATCTGCAAACTTCTGCGGGTTAAAATTGCTTCGCAAGAGATCATTACCGCCCACCACGACCGCTACTAAATCTGGGTTATGTATCAAAATCTTCGGAAGTTGCTCTTCTAAGACTTCAGCCGATCTTGCACCAGGACGGGCGGCATTGATAAAGATCAACGGTTCGTTGAACGATTTAGCTAGGTGGTAGCTCCAGCCCAAGTTATTGCCATGGCCATCTGAATCACCAACGCCCGATGCGGCGCTGTCACCGATCACTGCAAAAGTCAGCGGCGCGCTCATTGTTAAGCCGCTCTTAAGTTTTGGATTTTGGATTTTTTTCCTAGCGAAAGCATCTGCGAAATCGTTGAAGACCATGGGAAGTTCTCCGCTTGGTGGTGGCAACGGCTTCGTAAAGACTGATCTGATTTCAATCTTTTGATGATGATTTCGATGGCATCGGCAAAATCTGATCCTGTATTAGCGGCAACTTGACCTACGAAATCATCTGAGTGAGTTAAGAGAAATTCGCCGACTGCGCTGGTTTTGGACGCGACAACTGGAGTGCCGCTGGCAAGAGATTCAAGAGCTGAAAGACAGAATGTTTCGATCGGTCCTGGAGCAATTGAAATGTCCGCAGATGCAACTACAGATGCCAAATACTTTTTATCTGAGATATATCCCAAGAAAGTTACCGGAATATCACGTGATGATTCGTAGAGTTTCTTATGAAGTGGGCCGGTGCCTACATAAATCAATCGAGCGTTGACGCCGCGCTTTAAGAGTTCACGAAGCGCCTGGATGGAACGTTCCGGTTTCTTCTCGGGTGAAAGTCTGCCGCAATGTACTAACAGCACTTCGCCACCTTTAAGGAGCTTGGTACGAAGCTCTAGATCACGGTTCTTTGGGGAGAAGGTTTTGAGATCGACGCCAAGAGGAACTTGGATCAAGTTCTCAGTGCCGATTGCAGTGAACTCAGATGAAGCAAATTTAGTTGTGGCGATTACATAATCAAATGAGTTTGAAAGTCGGCGGTTATGCCATTGCACAAAACTCTTTGCGGAGAATGGCAAGTAAGTCTTTATGAGCCCACGCAAAGTTTCATGGCTAAATACGAGCGATGTGATTTTGTGCGATTTAGCCCAACGGCCGACACTAGATAAAGTAAATCGATCAGATACTTCGATGCGATCCGGAGATAGTGCGAGCAACATATTCTTTATCTGGCGGTTCGATTTAATGATTCGGTAGCCACCGCTAAATGGAATTACTAAAGAAGGCACCGTAATTCGGATTCCATGTGGAGTTTTCTCGTGGTGCAAACCAGCGCCCGGAACTATGTAAGTGAAATCGTGGCCTTGGTTGATGTATCCGGTTCCAAGGTTATGAAGCGTGGTCTTTATTCCGCCAGATTTAGGGCCATAGAAATTGGCGATGTGGATAATTTTCATGCGACCAAATCTTTCTGTGATGCAACAACGCGGATAGTTTCTCGATAGTGCGCAATAAGTTGTTCATTTATTTGATCCCATGTTCGGTGTTCTACGGATTTACGTGCAGCTACTTCCATCAGGTCCCGAGCTGGATGCTCGGCAAGAGTGAATACAGATTCCAAGAGCTCATGTGAATTAGCGGTATCAATCAAGAGTCCGGTCTTTCCATGCTCGATTAGATCTACTGGGCCGCCGCTATCAGGGCCAACAACAACGGTTCCAGAAGCAAGAGATTCTTGGATTGCTTGGCAGAAAGTTTCGTGTTTGCCTGTGTGTACAAAGACATCAAGTGCTGCAACATAGCGAGCCAAATCTGCGCCCGATTGATAACCCACAAATATTGCGTTAGGAAGTTCGCTTTCCAGTTTGCTGCGTGCTGGTCCTTCGCCAACGATTACCAATTGAAAATCAGGATGGCGATCGAGGACTTCAAGATCACTTACTCGCTTCTCGTTTGCAAGGCGCCCGACATAACCCACTAAGTATTTTGGTGATGGTTTTCTTCCGCGATTTACAAGAAGTTCATTCTTAAAATCTGCGTCAAACTTTGCTGGTTGGAAATTTTCGATATTAACTCCACGTTGCCAGAGCTTTACATTTGTAACGCCAGAAACCTCTAAATCTCGGCAAGCCCACGATGATGGCGCCAATGTGAGGTCAGTGGTGGAGTGAATGCGCGCGATCCAACGCTTCAAAGTTGCATGCGCGATTGTTAGACCGTAGTGACGCGCAAAGCCGGCGATATCTGTTTGATAGACCGAAACAGTTGGGATGCCCGCTTTCTTGGCCAGGCGCGCAACGTAATGTCCTAAGAAGATTGGCGATGCCAAGTGAATTACATCCGGAGCAAATCCTTCAATAAATGGCTCAAGGGTGCGCTGTGGCAGACCCATTGGAATTAATTTCTTCATATCGATACTTGGAACGTGCTTAATCTTGTATCCGCAATATTCCTTTGGTGCGTTATCGCTCTCAGGTGCAATTACTAGAACTTGATGACCTTGCGAGCGGCAAAATTCGAGTAGGCGTAGAACTGAGTTGGTCACACCATTTACTTGGGGGAGGAAGGCCTCTGTTACGACAAGTATGCGCAACGGGTTCGGGTCCTTGATCTCCGACATCTCCGAGGTTTCCAACATATTGCGAAGGTTGAAGTATCAAACCGTCGTAATTGAACCTAGAAGGTTAAGTGTCGGCAAATGAGAGATGAAGTATTGGTTGAGGGTTTTTGCGCTAGCGGAAAAGGCTACTGGTGGGTAACATCTGCGCTATGAAGATCGCCGTATGCGTAAAGCAGGTTCCAGATTCATGGGCCGAGAAGAAGATGGTCAATGGAGTACTCGATCGTGAAAACGTTGATGCAGTACTCAATGATCTCGATGAATATGCCGTTGAAGAAGCGTTGCGCATTGCAGAAGCGCACGGCGGTAATGAAGAAGGTGGCGCACATACCGTCACTGTGATTTCCATGGGGCCAGAGCGAGCAACTGAAGCTGTGCGCAAAGCGCTATCAATGGGTGCAAACGATGCGATCTTGGTAACTGATGCGGCGCTGGCTGGTGCAGATGCGCTCGCAACTTCAGCGGTACTTTCCAAAGTAATCGCAGACGGCGGTTATGACTTAGTAATTTGCGGAACCGAATCAACCGATGCGCGCATGAGCGTTGTTCCGGCGATGATTAGCGCTCGCTTAGGTTGGGCGCAGTTAACTTTTGCATCCAAAGTGACAGTTGATCCAGCAGGATCAGTTGCAATCACTCGCGTTACCGAAGCCGGAGTCGATGAAATCTCTGCAGCGTTTCCTTGCGTTGTAAGCGTTGTCGAAAAGATTAATGAACCGCGTTACCCATCATTTAAAGGAATCATGGCTGCCAAGAAGAAAACTATTGAGCAGAAGGATTTAGCAGCAGTTGGTACAGGCGCACAGAGCGCATGGTCACAAGTCAATGATGCGACTCCACGCCCACCACGTGCTGCTGGAGTAAAGGTAACCGATGAAGGTAATGGCGGAGAAGCGTTGGTTACTTTCCTAGCAGAGAAGAAGTTGATATGAGCAACGTATTTATTCTCGCCGATTTTTCAGGTGATAAAGCCACAAAGACCACTGCAGAACTAGCAACCG